>JALSJY010000238.1 GCA_026989045.1 Hyphomicrobiales bacterium
AATGAATTGATTGAATTGCTTGAGGTGGCTGCAGGAAAGGCAAAAACTGTAAGCTTAATGGAACAAGCTCTTGCCTATGTTTCTGTAGTAAAAGCTATTGAGAAGTCAGGGCTTGAAAGAGCGCATGGATCAGCTGGATTTTCTAATGGATCTTTTGCTGAGGATATTTATAAAAAATTTATTACGCAAAAATCTTCAAGCGATATTCATATAGAATATTTTAAAAATTTTGCTACTGCGCAAGAGCTGGACGATTATAAAAAAATAGAAAATTCAACCACTGCAATAGCGGTAGAAAAAATGCGCCAATCAGCTTATGGAGCTCCATTTGGAAACTCAATTATAGGAATAAGTGCAACAAATTGGTATAATGTTGCAACAGATAGAATTTCTGAATTTGTTAATTTAGAGAAAACTCTAGTAAAAGACTTATTACACGAAGCCCAAAAAGAAGCCGATGCAGCTAATTCTGCTCTATGGATAATTTTAGCAATTAATGCTGCTATTCTTTTAGGCACGCTAATTCTTGGAATTGTGATTATTCGCTCCATTACTGGGCCAATTGGTAATTTAAATAAAACCATGTCCGTTTTAGCTGAAGGGAATTTTGAAGTAGAAATTCCTGGCATGCAAAGCCAAGATGAAATTGGTGACATGTCCCGTGCAGTTGAAGTGTTTAAGCAAAGTGGAATTGAGCGCATTCGATTAGAAAAAGATAATGAAGAGGAGGGTCTTTTACGTGCGCAAAGGCAAGAAAAAGTCGATAATCTTATCTCAAGCTTTCGTGTCACAGTTGGCGATGCACTTGAGCAGGTATCAAGCAACACATCTTCAATGTCCAGCGTTGCAAATACTCTAACAACAATTGCCAATAACACTTCAGGTCAAGCCAATGAAGCAGCAAATGCCTCTCAATCTGCATCAGAAAATGTGCAGGCAGTGGCCGCCGCTGCCGAGCAGCTTGCAGCATCTATTGAAGAGATTTCAAGGCAGGTTTCAAAAACAAATACAATTGTTAATGATGCCAATGAGGCGGCAAATTCAACCAATGAAAAAGTGACAGCTCTTGCCGCAGCGGCGCAAAAAATCGGTGATGTTATTTCGCTTATTCAAGATATTGCAGAGCAGACCAATCTGCTTGCGCTTAACACTTCAATTGAAGCGGCACGTGCCGGTGAAGCGGGTAAGGGATTTGCGGTGGTTGCCTCTGAGGTTAAAAGCCTAGCTAATCAGACAGCAACAGCAACAGAGGAAATATCTTCACAAATTGCTGATATTCAAAGTTCAACCTCTGATGCAGTGGTGGCGATTGAAGAGATTAGTCGCACAATGAATGAGGTGAACTCATACACCGCCTCAATTGCATCTGCCGTTGAAGAGCAGGGAGCAGCAACTGCCGAAATTTCACAATCAGTAGCCCAAGCCGCCTCTGGAACAAGACAAGTGGTTGGCTCGATGGAAATTGTGACATCATCGGTTGATGAAACCAATTCAAGCGCTAGCCAAGTGCTAGAAACATCAGAGGGTGTATCAACACAGGCAAAATTATTGCGTGAAACGGTTGATCAATTCCTCTCAGAGGTTGCAGCAGCTTAATTGCAGATATAATAAAGTTTAAAAATGGCGCATTTTGCGCCATTTTTCGTAAGTTTAATTCCTAAAATGAAAAACTTCAATCATATAAACATTTCTTTATATGTTTCTTGTAAGCTGAGAAAACTAGGCGTATAACGCCATAAATAAATATTATTTGATAACATTAAAATTAAACATTATAGGAAAAAACATGAGTGCGCCTTTTACAGATTATGCCGTTAAAGATATGAGCTTAGCCGATTTCGGACGTAAAGAAATCGCGATGGCTGAAATAGAAATGCCGGGACTTATGGCAATTCGTCAAGAGTTTACTGCAAGCCAGCCGCTTAAAGGCGCACGCATTGCTGGCTCTTTACACATGACAATTCAAACTGCTGTGTTAATTGAAACACTTGTTGCGCTTGGTGCAGAGGTGCGCTGGGCAAGTTGCAATATTTTTTCAACTCAAGATCATGCCGCCGCTGCGATTGCCGCAGCTGGTATTCCTGTTTTTGCTCACAAGGGTGAAACGCTTGAAGAATATTGGGATTTTGCTGATAAAATTATTGATTGGGGTAATGGTGAAACTGCCAATTTGATACTTGATGATGGCGGCGATGCTACAATGTTGGTATTATTAGGCGCAAAGGCTGAAACTGATCCATCAGTGCTTGATCACCCAAAATCTGAGGAAGAAGAATATTTTTACGCACAAATTAAAAAGCGTCTCGCTAGTGAGCCTAATTTTTATTCTAAAGTTCGTGCTAATATTAAGGGTGTTTCAGAAGAAACAACTACAGGCGTGATGCGTCTTTATCAATTACACGAAAAGGGCGACCTGCCTTTTCCTGCTATTAACGTCAATGATAGTGTTACAAAATCAAAATTTGACAATAAATATGGCTGTCGCGAAAGCCTAGTTGATGCCATTCGTCGTGGAACAGATGTTATGATGGCTGGCAAAGTGGCTATTGTTTGTGGTTATGGCGATGTTGGTAAAGGTTCAGCGCAATCACTTGCTGGTGCTGGCGCTAGAGTTTTGGTTACTGAGGTTGATCCAATTTGTGCATTACAAGCAGCAATGGACGGGTTTGAGGTTGTGCGTCTTGCAGAAGATGCGCATCGTGCTGATATTGTTGTCACAACTACTGGTAACAAAGATATTGTGGCTATTGACGATATAAAAAAGCTTAAAGATATGGCTATTGTTTGTAATATTGGTCATTTTGATAATGAAATTCAGGTTGCTGAATTGCAAAATTTCAAATGGACTAATGTTAAGCCGCAAGTTGATATTGTCGAACTTGATGAAGGTAAGCGCATTATCTTGCTCTCGCAAGGTCGTTTGGTAAATCTTGGCAATGCAACGGGTCACCCAAGTTTTGTTATGTCTGCTTCATTTGCTAACCAAACATTGGCGCAAATAGAATTATGGGCAAGAGCTGATGAATATGCACCAGGTGTGCATATTTTGCCAAAATTGCTTGATGAAAAAGTCGCAATGTTACATCTAGAAAAACTAGGTGTTAAATTAACTAAGCTAACAAAAGAGCAAGCTGACTATATTGGCGTAAGTCAAGATGGCCCGTTTAAACCCGAACACTATAGATATTAGTCTCGTCAAGCACTCTAATTAAAAAAAATATTCACAAGAGGCAAATTTGCCTCTTGTGAGCCGAATCACTAGCCCTCTATGTTGAATAGTGATTCGGGTTAATAAGAGATGAATCTTATTTTTATTTTTTTAAAGGGATATAAAATGCGAGTGGGGCGTTTTTGCAATCGTTATAATTTAGCTACCCTTATAAGTGTATTTACATTGGGCACACCAGCCTTTGCCGCCCCTATTTCCACAGGCAGTATTATTGAGATAGCTCCATTGCTAGTTATTTTTGGCGCACTAGTTTTTGGTATATTTAGCGCAATTTATATTCGTCACCTGCAAAAGGCAAAAAAAGCAAGTGATCTTGCAGCGATAGAGCAGATAGCATCAATGCGCTCAAAGCTTGATAATTATGAAGTTTTACTGGCGGGTCTGCCCCAGATTGTTATTATCTGGCCGCAAGAAGATTCTCGTCCCTCCATTCATGGTCAAAGTGAGATAGTTTTTGCAACAAATAATCTATTAGAGAATATTGCAAATTTTTCAAATTGGTTAAGTGTTAAGGATGCGCAACATCTTAACAATCTCGTAAATGACCTTAAAGCTAATGCAAATATTTTTGAAGTGAGTTTAACAGGTTTAAATGGGCATATATTAAAAATTAGCGGTCATGTGCTTGGTGGGCGAGCGGCTCTTCGTATCAGACGAGAAAACCTATCTAATGGGCAAATAGATAAGTTTTCATTAGAAGATAATGAGGCCGAAAAATTTATATTGTCATCGCTGACTTTCGCAGCTTTTATTTGCAATAATATGGGTGAAATAATCTATACTAATCCAGCTTTTTCAGAAATTTCTCCAAAAATAAATAATACGAAATTACTCGAGGCGTTAAAACAAGCCCGCGCAGAAATGGAGCCAGTAAAAAAAGAAATAAAAGTTTTAAGTGATGATAATTATATGTTGAGTATCTCACAAAATAAAAATACCTATATTGGTTTTATAAAACCCAAAACATCAAACTCAACCTCTTTAGATAAAAATAATTCTAATCAGGCTTCTTTTGAATATATTGATGCAATTTCAACCGCAATTATTGTTTTTGATGATAGGCAAAAAATAATTCACTTTAACAAGTCTTTTTGTGACCTGTGGGATGTAAAGCCTGAGTGGTTAAAGTCTGGCTTAGATGAAAAGGCGCTTCTTAATCATTTGCGCACTAAAAGACAATTGCCCATCACAAGGAACTATAAAGAGTGGCGAGACGAGCACTTATCTTCTTATAAGCTTGAAAAAACACGTAAGGAAGAATGGCATCTTCCCGATGGTCGCCTTCTTAGCGTTAGTGCAGTCCCTACTTCAAGCACCAAGGGTGTCATCTATATCTATGAAGATTTAAGCAAAGCCATAGCGCTTGAAGCGCAAAATAATGCTTTAATGAAAGTTCAAAGGGAAACTCTTAATTCTTTGAGTGAGGGTGTTGCAGTGTTCGGCACAAATGGCTTACTGACTCTTTCTAATCCGTCACTTTCTTTTATGTGGAAATTGCCGATGAATGAGCTTGGTGAGCATCCTCATATTGATAAAATTGCAAAAACTTGCGCCAAAGCAATGCCAGATGATGGCGCGCAAATTTGGAACTCCCTAAAGTCTGCTGTTTTTGATCTTAGTCCAAAAAGAGCTGATAAATCTGGCCGCTTAAAACTATCTGATGGGCGATTGATTGAATATTCTGTCACTCGCCTTCCTGATGGTCAAACAATGATGACATTCATTGATGTAACGCAATCGGCTTCATTTGAAACCATGCTTAAAGAGCGCAATGATGCATTAGTAATTGCCGACAGGCTTAAAGATACATTTGTGCAGAATGTTTCTTATGAATTACGCACTCCATTAACGGATATTATTGGTTTTACCGACATGTTGATTTCTGATGAAACTGGCTCTCTTAATCAAAAACAACGTGATTATTCTCAATATATCAGAGCCTCCTCACAAACTCTTGCGGTTTTAATTGATAATATTCTTGATTTAACGCATGCCGATGCAGGTATCCTTGAATTAGATATAAAAAAACAAGATATTGCCGCTTTAGTTGACAGTGCAAAGGCTGGTATTGTTGGCATGCTGAACTCTAGAAAGGGAGAGGTCGCAGTTAATTTAGAGGTTAAAATTGATGAAAAACTACCAGATTTTTATGCTGATGGAACACGCATAGTTCAGGTGCTTTATAATCTATTATCAAATGCAATTAGATTTTCAGATCCAGGCTCACAAATAAGCTTAAATATTACTAGCAGGAACGAGCGCATTATTTTTACCATTGAAGATGAGGGCATTGGCATTAGCCAAGAGATGCAAACAGCTTTGTTTAAACGTTTTGAGAGCGAGGGTGAGCAGGGCCAACAAAGAGGTGCAGGCCTTGGCTTGGCAATTGTAAAAACCTTTGTTAATCTACACCAAGGGACAGTTTCACTTGAAAGCCGCAAGCCAAAAGGAACAAAAGTTATTGTTTCAATTCCAAGTGGCAAGGCGCAACTATTGTCAGCGAAATGAAAATAAAACAAGTTTTTTTACCCAATGAAAATGCAACCAAAAAACTCGCTCAAGCAATTGGTGTATTAGTAAAGGCAGGTGATATGATTGCCCTTTATGGTGATTTGGGTGCAGGTAAAACTTGTTTTGCTCGCGCTATAATCAGATTTTTAATGAAAGATGAAAATTTAAATATCCCCTCACCAAGTTTTGCCTTGTTACAACCCTATCAAAAAGACAAACAGGTGATATTACATGTTGATCTTTATCGAATAAAACACCCAGATGAGGTTGAGGAGTTGGGTTTATTTGATGATGAAAATGCAATTATCTTCATCGAGTGGCCGCAAAATGCCCCCGATTTAACTAAAAATGCAGATTGGCAGATATATTTAGAGACTGGGGAAAATGGTCTTGGAAGGGTTGCTAAAGTTAAAAGTAAACATGAAATAAATTTAGCTGGTTTGGAAATATAAAACGGGATAATATCTTACCTTAAAAATGAGAAAACAAACTCTATATACCATTGCTCCTCATGCGCCATTTCTTGAAAATTTGGCTGATAATATTCTTGATGGAAAAATATTATCGGGTTGGGATTTAAGCAAGCCATTTGCCCTTAGTGATATTGTTATTTTATTGCCAACTAAAAGAGCAAGGTTAAGCCTTGCTAGTATTTTTGCCCAAAAACTGGGCGGTGGGGCTATGCTTCCCAACATCACAACTTTTGGTGACTTAACACCGCAAGAGGCAGTTTTTTTACCCCCCTATGACGAAGAGCCATTGCCAAAGGCGATTTCAAATATCAAGCGTGATTTGATTTTAGCAAAATTGGTGCAGAGCTGGGCTACGAATAACCCTGAGCAGACATCACCCCAAACAGCAGAAATTATTGCACTTGCTAACTCATTGGCGCAGTTAATTGATAACTGCCATATTGAAAATATCAACCATGAGAGATTAAGAAATATCACACCCGATAATTTAGCAAAAAACTGGCAGCAGACCCTAGATTTTTTACTCATTGCACTAAATGCTTGGCCAGAAATTCTAGCGCAAGAGAAAAAAATTGATGCCTCCTTATTAAAAAAAATCCAAATAGAACGTCAGGCAAAAACCGCAGAGCAGATTTTTGCTGATAGGCCAGTAATAGCAGCTGGCTCAACAGGCTCAGTGTTGGCAACGGCCAATTTGCTAAAAGCAATTTCAAAATTAAAACGCGGGGTGATTATTCTATCAGGGCTTGATACCAGTTTAACAAAAACTGCTTTTGCCTCCCTTGCTGATATAAAGTCCAACCCACATGGCCATAGTCAATATTCAACGGCAAAATTGTTAAATCATCTTGGCGCAAAGCCTGATGAGGTGATGGAGTTAGCAAAAGAAAAAAATATACGCACAAATATTATTCGCCATTCATTAGCTTTAAGCGCAGACACGGCAAATTGGGCAAATGAAAAGAAGCAATATGAAAATGAAATCTCTTTGGCTTTTAAAAATATCTCTTTGATAAGTGCAACCACAGATCAAGAGCAAGCACGCGCAATTGCTTTGGCTTGCTTAAGCGGATTAAACGAAAAACAGTCAATTGGTATAATTTCTCCTGATAGAAATTTTGCCCGCAGAATTACTTCCGAATTAGCAAGATTTGAAATAAAGGTTGATGATAGCGCTGGCACGCCGCTTTTTCATACTCGTGCTGGCAGGTTAATCAGACAAATATTGGCACTAGCTAAGAGTAAATTTTCTGGTGTGGATTTAATAGGTTTTTTGCGTAATCAGCAGTCCTGCCTTGGTTTAAACAGAGCCGATATTGCTAAAACTACTGACCTGCTTGAATATGGTCTGCTACGCTCTCAGCGTTTAAATTCTAGTATTGCAGGGTTGCGTTTGGCCTTAAGTGATAATTTGAGCGGCAATAGTAAACATGTCCCACTTCGATTAGATAAGAATCAGGGTGAAAAAATATCTGATCTGCTTGATAGGCTAGAGCAGAATTTTACGCCCCTAATTTCCTTGTTTGAAGATAAAGAATTTTCTGTTTTTAAATTTGCAGATATTTTATCCGAGCTTATTTTTGCAATAATAAAAACCGACCAAGATAATGCTGATATAAATATTAAAGACGACATGAAGCTAATGCTTAATTGGCTAGATGATTTAAAAAATGAGCAAGCCGAAACTATAGACCTCAAGCTTAATTCATCTGATATTGAGGCCAGTTTAAAGGGTTTAATGGGCGAATTATCTTATCGAGCATCTGCCTCTTATGATAGCGATATTGCTATTTGGGGTCTGCTTGAGGCGCGTTTGCAAAACCCTGATCTAATGATATTGGCAGGCTTAAATGAAACTATCTGGCCAAAAATTGCTGATCCCGGCCCATGGTTAAGTCGTAATATGGCAATTGAAGCAGGTCTTGAGCCGCCTGAAAAAAGAATAGGCCAAGCAGCGCATGATTTTGAAATGGCTATGGGAAATAAGCATATAATCATAGCTCATTCAAAAAATATTGGCACAAGTGCGGCGCAGCCTTCAAGATACTTGCAACGTCTAGTTGCCTTTATTGGTGAAGAAGAAATAGCAAAATGCCAACAAAGAGGTAATATTTGGTTAGAGCAAGCTCATGCAATTGATTTTTGTGCCAACTCAAAACCTGCCACTCGCCCT
>JALSJY010000239.1 GCA_026989045.1 Hyphomicrobiales bacterium
GCAACATTTGTAGCTGACGATATCTTCACAGGTACTGTTTCTACATGGGCAATTCATGCTGGTGCAGAAGTAACATATGACATGTATAAATTCCTAGTTGCTTTCGGCTATGATGATGCTTCTTCTAATTATGATTTAGTAGCTTCAGCTCAAGCAACATTTGATATGTTCACACTTGCTGGTTCTATTGGTATCAGTGAAGTTGCTGCTGTAAGCGGCCTTGAAGCTGGTATTTCTGTATCAGCAGCCGTTACAGATACTGTAACTGTTATGCTTGGTGCTAACTGGGACGATCATGACACAGCAACTGCTACAGATGAACTCTGGAATGTTGAAGCAGGTGTTAAAGCTGAAGTTACAGAATCAGTTACTCTATCTGGTTCAGTTGGCGTTCTTGGTGATGAAGCAACAGCAACAACCGTTCTTTACGGTTCACTTAAAGCAGCTTGGGCACCAGGTGGTGGTTTCAACGCAGCTGTTGAACTTGAAGGCAACGAAAACGGTGCTTACTCAGTTACTACTACAGCTTCTAAATCATTCAAATAAGCTTGTAAGTATAACAAATATTAAGAAAGGCTCGGCATTCGCCGAGCCTTTTTTTATTCCTGTTATTCTGAATCTGCCACTTGTTATCCTGCGTTTGCGCTCCTGTCATTCTGAACGAAGTGAAGAATCTTTCATTACTGCTTTAAGATGCTTCGGCTTCGCTCAGCATGACAAAGTTTTATTTACCACCCTAAATCCGCTCTTGTCACCCTGAACGAAGTGAAGGGTCTTTACTCAGGGGCGCTCTCATCTTTAATAATAAATGATATACGGTTGCAAAATTATTCTAAGAGAAAAAATGAAGAATTATTATATTTATATGATCACCAATTGGAATAATAAAGTGCCTTATACTGGGGTTACTAATAATTTAGAGCGGAGAATTTTTGAACATAAGAATAAATTGATTGATGGATTCACAAAAAAATACAATATAAATAAGCTAGTGTATTTTGAACATGGGAGCGATGTTAATGGGGCTATTGTTAGGGAAAAACAACTCAAAGGCTGGACTAGATCAAAGAAGAATGCACTGATTGAATCAGTTAATCCAAATTGGAAGGATTTATCGCAAGACTGTGATGACTAATAAAGGTTATTAAATGCATAAGATTCTTCACTTCGTTCAGAGTGACGACAGAGGAAAGATTCTTCACTTCGTTCAGAATGACGCGACTGCTGTCACCCCTAGATCCTCTCCCCTACCACCATAAATCCGCCACTGTCATCCTGAACGAAGTGAAGGGTCTTATTAGAAAAATATTCTCCGAAATCTTATTTTATGTAATGTAGAATTCCCTCACCCATCTATTTTCCACAAAAACTAAAAATCTCTGGCATTCCACTTATATAACGGTTAATGTTTTGTTAAATATAATTGCGTGCGTAAACGGGTAGGGTTGCGCGCTGGTAGAATATACTTTTGCGATGGGGGCTTTGCATGGCATCGAATAAAAGAAAATGGATAATTCCAGGTGTTTTGACTGTTATATTAGGAACAGCAGGCACAATGTTTGTTTCAGAACCAAAATTGGAAGCTGACTTAACATCTCGCTCGCAAGCCTTATTAAGTGAGAATGATTTTTCTTGGGCAAGTGTAGAGTTTGACTCTCGTGATGCAACAATAAGCGGCACAGCAGAAAATGCTGAGCAGAAACAAAAAGCTCATGATTTAATTAGCAATCTTCATGGTGTGCGGGTTGTAAATTCAAAGACTGATTTATTACCATCTGTTTCACCTTATCCCTTCTCAGGTAAAATAAATTCTGGGGATATTACTTTATCAGGCGGTGCGCCAAATGATGCTATTCGCCAAAGCTTAATTGCAAGATCTGGCGCATCTAGCGCTTCAATTGATCTTTTAGCTGGCTCTCCTGATAGAGATAAATGGCTAGGTGCAACTGACTTTGCAATCACACAATTAAAGCAATTTGAAGTGGGGCAGGTTAGCTTAACAGATCTTGAAATTTCCGCATCTGGTCAGCCAAAATCTCGGCAGGCCTTTGATGACTTAAATGCAGCATTTGCAAGCGGCTTGCCTACTGGTATTTCGCTTGGAGAAGTTAATATATCTGCGCCTATAGAAAATCCTTATCTATGGTCAGCACAAAAAAATGCCTCTGGAGACATCTCAGTAACTGGCTTTGCTCCAGATGCGCAAATTATGGATCGCTTGAGCGAAAATGCTAATTCTACAATGCTACTTGCACAAGGGGCGCCTGATAATTTTGTAGACACAGCACTTTCTGGTCTAAAAGCACTATCTTTACTTGAAGAAGGCGAGGTTAGTCTTGATGCTCAGGGCTGGTCATTAAGAGGTGATGCGTCCTCACAAGAAGTTATGACAATGTTAGATTCTGAACTTAATGCTTCTAATTGGCAGCTTAGCGTTGTAGCACCTCCCCCACCACCACCTCCTGCACCTCCCGCGCCTGTTATTCCAACTGCCTCTCCTTATCTTTGGTCAGCAGAGCGCATTGATGATGGAGCTTATGCTTTATCAGGCTATGTGCCGCAAGAAAGCCTAAAGCAATATCAATTGCTACAAGTTGGCTATGATGCAAATGAAAACCTTGAAATTGCACTTGGTGAGCCAGATGGTTTTTCTGAAGCTACAAATGCTGGCTTATCTGCTCTTGCGCTACTAGAAAAGGGTCGTGTTGCTTATAACGGCACACAATACTCGCTTGTTGGTTTAGCAAAAACCGAGGAGGCAAAAGCAAGTGCTTTAGGTGAAATTGCTAATGCTGTTGATATTAAAGATTGGGAAATTGATATTGCAGTGATGGAGCCACCAATTCCAACTGCCTCTCCTTATCTTTGGAAAGCCTCAAAAGCCTATAAAGCGTCAGTTAATCTTTCTGGTTATGTGCCAAATAAAGCTATAAAAAACATGATAGCAAGAAGTGCCGCAGGTGATGTTACAACAATTGCTAAAGGCTCTCCAAAGGGATTTGGAAGCAATGCATTAGCAGCTATTTCATCTCTTGAGAATCTTGATTATGGTGCAGCTGGCTTTGATGGTGAAAATTGGTATGTTTCTGGCATGTTAGCAGAAAGTGCCTCATTAGACGACCTATCGTCTGCATTAAACCGAGGTAATGCTGGAGCAGATAAATGGCTTATAAATGTTAAACAAAAACCAAAGCCTGCACCAGAAACAGCGCCTAAACCAAAGCCTGCACCAGAACCAGAGCCTAAACCAGAGCCTAAACCTGTCCCTGTTGCCTCGCCAGATTATCGCTTTGTTGCAACTCTTGGTGAAGATAAACTAGTGTCGTTTAATGGTGATATTCCAACGCTAGAAACGCAAAATTATATCTCTGTGCTAGCAGGAAATGTTGCTAGAGATAATTTGGTTATAGACTTCCCCGCACCAGATAATTTTAACCGTAACTTATTTGCAGGCTTGCGCTCGCTGCGTATGTTGGAGAGCGGTCAGCTTTCATATAGGAATAAACAATGGTATTTATTTGGTGAAGCAAAAAATGATGCAACAAGAGAGAAAGCATTAGGTGAAATTGAGACTCTGTCTTTTGCGGATATGTGGAGTGTGAATATTAAAGTGCAAAGACAGCTTATCAATACATGTAATGATAATGTTTCAAAATTTGCAGATAATAATGTAATTTTATTTGATGTAGGTAAGGCGATAATAAAACCAGAATCGGATATTATAATTCAGCATTTGGCTTTGCTGTTAAGTAAATGCCCAGGCTCAGATATTCACGTTCAAGGCCATACAGATAGTGATGGTAGTAATGGTAGAAACCTTACTTTATCAGTTGATAGAGCCGAGGCTGTAGTTAATGCACTTGCTAAAAAGGGTATTGATCCTAAAAGAATATTTGCTATTGGGTATGGTGAAAGCATGCCAATCGCAACAAATGATAATGAAGAGGGTAAACGTAAAAACCGGCGCATTGTCTTCTCAGTTTATAAAAATTCAAATTAGGAGTTAAATTTATGGTTGATGCAATTTCTTATCTCATAGAGCAATATTGGCTCTTTATTTTAGCCGCGCTTGTAATTGGCGTTATAACAGGCTGGGTTTCGTGCTCAGCTGATAAAGAATAGGGGAGCTGCATAATGACTAGTAATTTACCTCATATTATCGAAGTAGCACTATTATTGCTCATTGCTTTTTTAATCGGCTGTGTAATTGGCTATTTCTTGAGATGTGTTCTATTTAAACCAAAAGCTACTGAGGTTAAGAATGCTAAGCCCGCACCTGCTCCTGCGCCTGCACCTGCAGCTACACCAGCTGTTGCAACAACCTCAAAGCCAGAGTCTAAACCAGCAGCTGCTGCATCAAGTGATGGTCGCCCTGAAACATTAGACAAAGCCCGCGGTGGAAAAAAGGATAACCTTAAGCGTATCAAAGGCATTGGCCCTAAAATTGAAGGTATTTTGAACAAGCTCGGTATTTACCATTTTGATCAAATAGCTAGCTGGGATAAAAAAACTATTGCTTGGGTTGATGATTATCTTTCCTTTAAGGGAAGAGTTGAGCGTGAAGAGTGGATTTCTCAAGCTAAATTGCTTGCAAAAGGTGAAGAAACTAACTTTTCTAAACGTGTCGATAAGGGCAGTGTTGCCTCATCAAAAAAGGGGGCTGTTTCTAAGCCCAGTCCAACAAAGAAAAAGTAAAGCGAAGAGTTTTTAGCACTATTGCCAAAGCCCAACCATATTATTGGTTGGGCTTTGTTGTATTTTAATTATGCGAACGACTATTTCAAATGTATAAAGATAATGCAGAAATCAATGCTCAATTACCCTTAGAGACTGTGAAAGACTGGTGTTTTTCTTTCCTTCTCTAACTCGATAAACCATATAATTGCCCATTATCTTTTGAACATATTTTCTGGTTTCAACAAAAGGTATTCTCTCAATCCAGCTCACTGGATCAATATTAGAATTTCGCGGATCACCAAAAAGCTTAATCCATTTATTGACATTGCCAGCTCCCGCATTATATGCCGCCGCCGCTAAAATCAGCGATCCATCATATCTATCTAATTGCGCCGCCAAATAGGTTGAGCCAAGCAGGGCGTTATATTCTGGATCACTGGTAAGCCTTGCCTTTGAATGTTTAGCGCCTATTTTTTGCGCAGTTTCTTTAGCCGTTGCAGGCATTAATTGCATTAAACCAAGTGCTCCTGAACGAGACTTGGCATCAATATCAAAGCGGCTCTCTTGCCGTGCAATGGCAAAAACAGCTGATTTATCCACGCTAGCTAGATTAAAGCTAGCGGGAATTGCATCTTTTGGAAAGGAGAATAAATCAAGCGCAATGCCACGCCTTTGTGCTAAATATGCAATTGAAATTGCAACATTATGAGCATCAATTGTCTGTGCTAATCTCGCCGCAAGTAGCATTTCACCTGCATTATTTAATGAATATGAAATCCGCCTAACCAGTGGCTCAGCTAAAACACCAGCGCCATTATTATCTAAAAGTCGCACAGCGCGCACCAAGTCACGCTGCTCGAAAGTGCTTAGCATTTCACGCCAAGCAGGTAAGGGGCGAATATTTACAGGGTTTAAGCCAAGCTCCTCTCTGGCCAATTGCCCATAAAAAACCTTGTCATATTGAGCAGCTTTAGAAAAAGCAACCTTTGCACCTTGGTTGTCACCTAATTCTTTTAATGCTCGGCCTAGCCAAAAGTTAGATTGAGTAATTGAACTAGCCAAAGTGGACATAGAGCGTTGGCGCTCAAAATGAATGCGGGCAGTGTTTGCATCTTTTAAATATCTAAGAGCAATCCATCCAGCATGAAAATTTGCTTCAACCAACCGTCCCTCTGGCCCTTGAGTATATCCTGCTGCTGCTTTATAAGCGTTTTGAAATTGATTAAGCCTTAGCGCCATACGAACAAGCAAACGCCGTTCATACCAAAATTGCGCACTATCAGGAAAATTCCCCTTAGCCTTATTTAAATGCATAACTGCTTGACTTACATTTTCTTGTCTCCGTGCAAATTGAGCATTAGCAAAATGAAACACATATTCATTTCGCATTGAAGGATCAACACGATTAAGCAATTTTTGTGCATCAGGGCTTTTACGAGAAACAGCAATCCGTGCAACAGCCAGTGATTTTTGTGCTGGCGATAGATGATGTAAAATCCGCTCCACTCCTTTAGCACGATCAAACATTAACAAATGTTTGGCGCGCTTCCAATGGTCATTGCGATTTAATAATCTGCCAAATTCTTGATAAATTAAGTCCTCATCATTCTTAGATAAAAATTTATTCACCCATATTTCTTTTATTATTCTACCTGCTCGCTCGCTCTGCCCGTCTTTCACATATGCCTTTGCCAACGCAATTTGCGCTTTTAATGTGTTGGGCATTTTGCCGCCCAGTAAAGAAATTATTTCATTATAAGAGGCATCAGTTTTTACTAAAGCCTGCTCCATGCGGGTTTTATAAATTCCTGCACTAGCGAAATTTGGTGCATCAGCGCTAAAACGCAACACGCTTTTATAGTCAATTTCACCATTGCCATGAAAAATAGCCGCCCATTGAATAGTGCGTCTTTCAAGATCGCTACTAATATTACGCGCGCTAGCATAAGCAGTTTGATAATCTTGTTTTTTTAATAAACCAAGTGCCTGCCTAAATTGGGCTGAGCCTTTGTTTGATTGCTCGATTGTTGAATTAGAGTTGATTGAGCCAGTAATTGTGCGATCAATTTTCTCATTTGCATAACTGGCTGAAGAGGCAAGCAAAACAGGAATAATCATAACTATAGCAAAAATATTACTAAGTTTATTTTTAAATAAAAACGATTTATGCCTAGGTAAAATAAGTAGTGATTTAATATTCATTCATTCTAGTCCTTTGATTATCAACAATTCAGTCGACCCCCAAAGCCTTACCGACAATTCATAATAATCAAATAGGGTAAAAATTTGGTCTATAAAATAAAAATGAATGAAGAATTCACTAGCGGAGAAGGTTTTGCTTTATTTGCTCAAAAAAAGACCGTAAAGCTGTATATAAATTCAAACATCTATCAATAATGTTAGAAAATAGGAATATAAAAATGTTAACAGGTGCATTCACTGCTTTAATCACCCCTTTTAATAATAACGAGATTGATGAAAAGTCGTTAGTAAAGCTTATAAATTGGCAAATTGATGAAGGTATCAATGGGCTTGTTCCTGTTGGCACAACTGGTGAAACACCTACTTTAAGTCATGATGAACATGCAAAAGTGGTTGAAATCTGTATAAAGACTACAGCTGGTCGCGTGCCTGTAATTGCAGGTGCTGGGTCAAACTCTACTGCTGAAGCAGTTGAAATGGTTGAATTTGCACAAAAAGCAGGAGCAGATGGTGTGCTTTGTGTTGCGCCATATTATAATAAGCCAAATCAAGAGGGATTATTTCAGCATTTTTCAGCTATTGCAAAAGCAACCGACTTGCCAGTTATTTTATATAATATTCCCTCGCGCTCAATTGTTGATATTTCAATTGATACAATGGCACGCCTTCAAAATACACATGAAAATATAGCGGGCGTAAAAGATGCCACCTCTGATATTGGTCGTGTAAGTTTACAAAGAGCACAGCTTGGTAAAGGATTTATTCAATTTTCTGCCGATGATATGAGCGCTGTTGGTTTTAATGCACATGGTGGACATGGAGCTATTTCGGTGGTTTCAAATATAGCACCAAAATTATTTACTGCCATGATGGATGCAAGCCTTAACGGTAATTTTGATGAAGCATTACGTATTCAAGACAAGCTCGCACCGTTAATGAGCGCTCTTTTTATTGAGCCGAACCCTGCTGGTACGAAATATGTAGCGCAAAAACTGGGTCTTTGTCAGGCAGATTTACGTCTGCCAATGGTGCCATTAACCGATACAACCAAAAAAATAATTGATGCAGCAATGGAGCACGCAGGCATAGCGTAATATTTTCAGATGGCAGCAAAGAAAAATAAATCAAAAATAAATAATGGCTTGATTGCTGATAACCGCAGGGCGCGTTATGATTATGAAATTCTTGATACACTTGAAGCTGGCATTGTGCTTGAAGGCACTGAGGTAAAGTCTTTACGCACCGGTAAAGCACAAATTACCGAAAGCTATGCCTCGCCAGAAGATGGTGAGTTATGGTTGATAAATGCTTTTATTCCTGAATATTTACAAGCAAATCGCTTTAACCACCAAGAAAAAAGACGCAGAAAACTTCTTGTTTCAAAAAAAGAATTATCCCGTTTAAGTCAAGGGGTCGAGAGGGGCGGCAATACAATTGTGCCATTAAAATTTTATTTTAATGAGCGCGGCATAGCAAAAGTCTTGCTTGGCTTGGCAAAGGGTAAAAA
>JALSJY010000240.1 GCA_026989045.1 Hyphomicrobiales bacterium
ATTGATGAAACAGATCCCCAAAAATTTATTGATATTGTGCGTCCTCTAGAGCCGACATTTGGCGGAATAAATCTTGAAGATATTAAAGCCCCTGATTGTTTTGAAATTGAAGAGAAGCTTCGCGAGCAAATGAATATTCCTGTTTTTCATGATGATCAACATGGAACGGCTATCATTGTTGCAGCTGCTGTTATAAACGGGTTGCGACTTGCTAATAAAAAAATTGAAGATGTAAAAATTTGTACCTCTGGTGCAGGGGCGGCAGCTATCGCGTGCCTTAACTTATTGATGAGTCTTGGCGCGCAAAAAAAGAATATTTGGGTTGCTGATCGTGAAGGATTAGTTACAACTGCACGTAAAGGTCATCATGATAAATGGCGTGATAGTTTTGCACAAGAAAGTGATGCCACCACACTTGCTGAGGTTATGCCGGGTGCTGATATTTTTATAGGTTTAAGTGCGGCAGGGGTATTAAAGCCAGAAATGCTTAAGGGCATGGCAAAAAACCCTCTCATTATGGCGCTTGCCAACCCAACTCCAGAAATTATGCCAGAACTAGCAAAAGAAGTTCAGCCCGATGCTATGATCTGTACTGGTCGCTCAGACTATCCCAATCAGGTCAATAATGTTTTATGTTTCCCTTTTCTATTTCGCGGTGCATTAGATGTTGGGGCGACAACAATAAATGAAGAGATGAAAATGGCTGCGGTGAAGGCCATTGCTGATTTAGCGCATGAGCCAACACTTGAGGCGTCAGTCACTGATGTAGGTTCAACTTTTGGCTCAGAATATTTGATTCCCAACCCATTCGATCAAAGATTGATTTTGCGTATCGCTCCTGCGGTGGCTAAGGCGGCTATGGATAGCGGCGTTGCGCTTCGCCCGATAGAAGATTTTGAAGCTTATCAAAATTCTCTCAATCGTTTTGTGTTCCGCTCAGGCATGGTTATGAAACCAATCATTGATAGTGTGCAGGGCAAGGGTAAGAGAATTGTTTTTAGTGATGGTGAGGACGAAAGAGTGTTGCGTGCTGCGCAAGTTCTTTTGGAAGATGATTTAGTTGCTCCTATTCTGATTGGCAGGCCAAGAATAATTGAAAGTCGAATTAAGAAATTTGGACTTAAAATTGTTCAGGGTGAAGATTTTGAGGTTATCAATCCTGAGGGTGATTCTCGTTATAGGGAATATACGGATCTTTTTTACTCTTTGGCTGGCAGAAGCGGTGTTTCCCCTGATACTGCCAGAACAATTGTGCGCACAAACACTACAGTGATTGCAGCTTTAGCGGTTAAACGAGGTGATGCTGATGGTATGATTTGTGGGTTGCAGAGCCGTTATATCAAACATGTTCGTGATATTAAGTCTATCATAGGTTTGCGTGAAAATGTTAAAGATGTTTCTGCTTTATCAATGCTGATTATGCGTAAGGGTGTATTCTTTTTCACTGATACTCATGTAACTATAGACCCAACAGTAGAAGAAATTGTTGAAATTACACTTGAAGCAAGAGAGCATCTTAAGAGGTTTAATATTGAAGCTAAAGCCGCACTTTTAAGTTATTCAAATTTTGGCTCACGAAATGGCGAGACTTCTTATATAATGCGCAATGCTTATAAAGCTTTGAAAGAAAAAGCTCCTGATTTAATTGTTGAGGGAGAAATGCAGGGCGATATTGCCCTTAGTCAGGCTTTGCGTGAGCGTTTCATTACAGACCCTGTTCTTAAAGGTGAGGCTAATCTTTTAGTATTTCCAAATTTAGAATCAGCTAATCTTTCTATGACACTACTTAAAGAAATGAATAATGCCTTAATGGTAGGGCCAATTTTAATGGGGACTTGCAAACCTGCTTATATTTTACTGCCCTCTGCTACATCACGCGGCGTGGTAAATGCGGCCACTATTGCTGCAAGCGAAGCATTAGAAAATAAAAGTGAAGCATTAGAAAAGTAAGCAAACCCTATTGAAATGCTGTTTCAGCAAAGGAGCGCAATTTACGTGAGTGAAGGCGCTCTGCTGGCTGATCGCGTAACATTTCCATGGCCCTTAGACCAATAAGTAAATGTCTGTTGACTTGAGTTGAATAAAAATCAGATGCCATACCAGGTAGTTTAATTTCGCCGTGCAGTGGTTTATCTGAAACGCAAAGCAATGTGCCGTAGGGAACACGAAAGCGAAAGCCGTTAGCGGCAATTGTAGCGCTTTCCATATCTAGAGCAATGGCGCGAGACTGGCTTAATCTTTGGGTGATTTCTTTTTGATCGCGCAATTCCCAATTTCTATTATCAAAAGTTGCAACAGTTCCCGTGCGCATGACTTTTTTCATTTCCATGCCTTGTAGCTGGGTGATTTCCTCTACTGCCTTTTCAAGCGCAACCTGCACCTCGGCAAGTGCGGGGATAGGCACGCTAAGCGGTAAATCAGCATCAAGAATATGATCTTCGCGAACATAAGCATGAGCTAAAACATAATCGCCTAATTCTTGTGAGCTTCTCAAGCCGGCGCAATGGCCAAGCATTAGCCAAGCGTGTGGGCGAAGCACGGCGACATGATCAGTGATAGTTTTGGCATTTGAGGGGCCAACACCAATATTTATCATGGTAATGCCACGGTTTTTGCCGGTAGTTAGGTGATATGCTGGCATTTGCGGGTTGCGTGGCGGAGCGGTTCCTGTCGTGCCTCCTCCCAGTCTTTTATTCATAGTGATAACATTACCAGGTTCAACAAAACTGTCATAATCTTCATGGCCGTTATTCATATATTCTTTGGCCAGCCGAGTGAATTCATCAATATAAAAGGCATAATTGGTGAAAATTACGAAATTTTGAAAATGCTTAGGCGCCGTTGCTGAATAATGAGCTAATCGATGCAGTGAGTAATCTATCCTTGGAGCAGTGAAGGCGGCTAAGGGGAATGGTTTTCCTGTTTCAGTAATATATGTGCCATTAGCTATTTCATCATCAGTATTACCAAGGTCAGGCACATCAAATAAATCACGCAATGATTGCTTGATTTTGCTAATTGCTATTGTGTCAATAGTTTGTGATGCATCAAGTGCATAATGAAGTGGAATTGGCGTGTCTGATTCTAATATCTCGATATTATTGCCATGATTTTTTAGAATCAAAGTGAATTGCTCAATCAAATAAAATTTGAAGAATTTTGGGTCGGTGAGGGTGGTTTCATACGTTCCTGGGCTGTGCAAAAAGCCATAAGGAAGTCGTGAATCAGGTTTTTGATGCTTATCAGATACGACCCTTACCATAGGGTATGTCGCACGAACCTTAGATTTCGGCACTTCACCCTTAGTCAGACCCAGCAATTGATCTCGCAAAAAATTGATATTGCGTTCATAAATATGCAAAACATATTCCCAAGCAGCAACGGGATTATCAAAGGATTTTTTAGCTAATGGTTTAGGTGAAATATAGTTCATTTTTTCTCTTTTTAAGTAAGAATATACATAGTTAGCGATTGATGCAACTATTGTCGTGCATTGTTGTATAAGCTAGCATTGTTACATTTTTATATTTCGTTGTTTTTTTGCCACAATCTAATTGCATAAATATTAAACACAGGCTTTTCTTATACTTTAATAGTGTTTTTATTAAATATTCCATGCACGGGTAAGCTTGTAGAGTTTTACATAGCGCTTTTAACTTAAAGCCCCCAAACGCCCTCTAAGGGCAGTAATAAAGCGCTTGGTAGAGGCTGTAACAGAGAATCTCTGTTACGGCCTTTTTTTTAAGCTTCTGATTTGGTGGGTAGCTTGGCTGATGGCCTTGCCCTTTTAAATAAGTGACCTGCTCCAGTTAGATAAGAGTATTTCTTTCTAGAATTTGGTGTCTAAAATGGAAGTATGTCAATAGCAACCTAAGACTTAAATGCAGCTAATTTAGGGATGAAGTCAAATGTAACGCTACTTGCTTCAAGATAATTTGTATATAATATCAAAACATTAAAAACGACACCGAGCGCTTAGAGAAACTGTTTGAGATGTATGTGAAGGTGAGGGGGTAATCCCTCCATTTTTAATGGCTATATATGATGTGTAACAAATATCACTTTTAGTTAAATTAGGGGTGAAAAAAGCAGCGCCTTCACAAACAAGCACAACCCCTCAGCCGTCTTTGCGAGCATCTTTGCTGCGTGGCAATCTAGAGTCTTGCAACAACTCAGCATTTTTGGATTGCTTCAAGACTAAAGCTTTTCGCAAAGACGTGTTGCAAAGACGTGGGGTGTGGTTTCTGGTCAAAGAGAATTCTTTAGCCTTACACTAGCGGATCATAATCATAAATCCAGCCTAGGCGGGAGTAATGGTTCATTTCGCCTTGCATTTTTACAACAGCGTTGCGTGCTTTGGATAATGGGGCGCTCATGTGGAAGATTTTTCCGTTTGTTGCTGAGGTTTTTATTACTTTATTCACTCGTGCTTGGCGCTTATTTTCGTATTTTTCAAAAGCAGTTGCGGGGCTTTCTTCATTCATTAGTAGAGGGGCTAAGATTACTGCATCTTCGATGCCCATTGCCGCCCCTTGCGCTTGAAAAGGTAGCATAGCATGCGCCGCATCGCCAACAAGACCAACAGAGCCTTTATGCCATGTTGAAGTGCTTACGGCGGCCAGTGGCCAATGTTTCCACCCATCAGCTAATTCTAAAATTTTGGATAAACGTGGATCTGATTTAGCTGAATTAGGCAGGCTTGGGGTTTGGCGAATTCCAAAACCAACCGACATTGTCTCGCGGGTGAAAATGGCAATATTTACCTTATTTCTATGCGGTAGTGGATAAGCAACAGCATGAAAACCAGTGCCCCACATTAGGCTGGTGTTATTTAAATCAATAACATTTTTTAATTTTTCAATATCAATAAGAGTGCGCCAAGCTACATAGCCGCTATATTTTGAAAGCGGGCCGTCTAAAACACCTGTTCTGGTAACAGAGCATACACCGTCCGCACCAATGAATGCGTGAGTATTTATTTCTATCTCATTGCCATCTTTACACTTAAAGTTAACGATTGGATTTTTGTTAGCATTTGTAATTTTAAAATCAAGAACACCAAAATATACATCAATAAGTTTTGATTTTTTAACTTTATTATAAAGCGTATGAACAAGGTCAGCACGGTGAATTACGCTATATGGAACACCAAATTTTTCTCGGGCAGTTGCGCCTAATTTAAGCGTAACTATTGGTTTTTTCTGCTTATAAGAAAAAATATCTACGCCCTCTGGCTCAAAGCTTACTTTATGCAATTCTTCTTCTAAGCCTAGGCTATCAAGGGCGCGGTGCGCATTTGGCCCTAGTTGTAAACCTGCACCAAATTCAGTGATTTCATCGTTGCGCTCTAACAGAATTATTTTGGTTTTTGTTTTGCTGTTAGCTTGTTTTGCTAGTGCTAATGCTAGAGTAAGCCCAGCAATTCCAGCCCCTGCAATACAAAATGTGCGAGCCTGTGCCATATCTAGTTATGCTGTTTTTGGGATAAAAATTGCGGAAGCTGGCTCAGCGGAGTTTTGGCTAAGGGTGGAGTTAAAAACATAGGTGGTTGAGCAGTATGGGCAGGTGGTTTGCTCATTTACGCCCATATCTAGGTAAATATGAGGGTGATCAAAGGGCGGCTCTGCTCCGATGCACATAAATATTTTTGCGCCAATTTCTATCTTTTCATCACCTTTGGAGTTCTGAAAGTGAGGAATATCTTGCTTGGCCATTTTATTACCTTATATTTGCTAGAATCGATCATATCGAAGAATTTAATAATTATATCAAATTATTTATCCTATAATGCAAGCTTTAAGCTATAAGTTTTTTTAAATTGATGCTTAAGTTGAAGAATAAACTATCCTAAAGAATGAGAGAATAAGTGCCAAAATTTTTATCGCAAAATATTGAAATTGCTTTTCAAGATTATAATGAAACAAGTGTAGCAAATAGACCTGCAATTATATTGGTGCATGGTTTTGCCTCGAATTCAAAAATTAACTGGGTTGATACTTTTTGGGTGGAATTTTTGCAAAAGGCTGGTTATCGCGTTATTACATTGGATAATCGTGGGCATGGGCTTTCACAAAAACTATATGATTCTTCTTTTTATCCTGCCAGAGTTATGGCACAAGATGTAATCAATTTAATTGATTATTTAAACCTTGAAGATGTTTCTCTACTTGGATTCTCAATGGGCGCAAGGATTAGTGCTTATGTTTGTCTTGATGCGCCAGAAAGGGTTCGCACGGTGATCTTTGGTGGAATGGGAATAAACCTTATTAAAGGAATGAGTAATTCAGAATCTATAATTGATGGACTTATGGCTGAAAAATTGAGTGATGTTAGAGATAAGGCTGCCCGTCAATTCAGAATTTTTGCAGAACATACAAAGAGTGACCTAAAGGCGCTTGCTGCTTGTTTAGCATCTTCAAGAGCGCCAATTTCTGTGCAAGACGTTAAAAACATCAATATTCCTGCACTGGTTGCTGTTGGTGACCAAGATACAGTGGGTGGGAGCGCTGAGGAATTAGCTGCTCTTTTGCCGCAGGGGCATGCTCTGGTGCTTGAGGGGAAAGACCACATGAGGTCAACTGGAACTATGGCGTTTAAAAGGGGCGCCTTGGAATTCCTTGAGCAATATGACAAAAAATTTATAAAAATCTGATATATTGATGGTAATTGTTAATAAATTTTATTGGTGAGTTAGATGAGAAAAATCAAAAAGCAGCCTTCTTTAAAAATTCTTGACCCTGTGTGGCAAGAAATTACTGACGGAGCGCAAACAATTGCTGATAATGAGCCTTGCCTTTCTAGCTTCATTATTTCCAGTGTTTTAAATCACGCTACTTTTGAAGAAGCGCTTTCGCATCGTATTTCACAAAGGTTGCATCATATTGACCTCTCAAGTGACTTAATTCGTCAGGCCTTTGATGAAGTTATGCAAATTTCACCTGAAATTGGTGAAGCAGCAAGAGCCGATATTGTTGCAACTATGGAGCGTGATCCAGCCTGCCATAGGGCGTTAGAGCCCTTTTTATATTTTAAGGGCTTTCAAGCCATTCAAACTCATAGATTTGCTTTTGCTCTTTATAAACAGGGGAGAAAAGATTTAGCATATTACCTGCAAAGCCGATCTTCCTCAGTTTTTCAGGTTGATATAAACCCAAGGGTAGTAATAGGGAAGGGCATTATGCTTGATCATGGCACGGGTGTTGTTGTTGGAGAAACAGCTGAAATTGGTGATTATGTATCAATTTTACAAGGCGTGACGCTTGGTGGAACTGGCAAGGAAGATGGTGATAGACACCCAAAAGTTGGAACAGGGGTTTTAATTGGTGCTGGTGCAAAAATTTTAGGAAATATCACTATTGGGAAATGTGCAAGAATTGCTGCTGGGTCGGTGGTATTAAAAGATGTGCCATCTTGCAAGACTGTTGCTGGCGTACCTGCAAAAATTATAGGGGAGGCGGGTTGCTCTCACCCAGCCTCAGAAATGGATCAAATGTTTAATCGTAAAGAATAAACATATATTTATATTGCCACTTTAGGTAAAGTTTTAGATAGGCTAAAATAATACAAAAATTAATGAAGGACTGTTATTTTGAATAAAGAAGAAATTGGTAAATTACAAAGCTATTTACAACATAAATTTGGAAATAGTTTACTAAAGCTGAAAACCCGCCCAAAAAACCCTGACTCTTGCGAGGTATATATTGGGGAAGAATTTATCGGCCTTTTATATTTAGATGACGAAGATGGCGATCGCTCATTCATGTTCCAAATGTCAATTTTGGATATTGATTTAGATGAGCTAGATGAAATTTAAGTTTTTAAAACAAGTTGTTTAAATCCCATAGATTTTATCAAACCATTTTGCAGCTTCACTATCAAAACGCTTCCAATTTTCTAGCAACTCAATATCAAACATATAAGTTGCTGAGACTTGCCTGCTTAAAGGAATAGTGCGGATACACTTTTGGCTTTTCAGACCTGCAATAGAGGCAATACATTTAGCAACAAACGGGTTTGCTGATAAGGGATCATACCAAATAGTTTCCTTATCAAAGCCTTCGCTAGGTTTTAATGGCTTACCAATCAGACCATTCACTCCACTTAGCTGCTCGTTTTGAAACTGCCTTAAATACACACTGTCAAGGAGAATTGCGCTTGGGAGATTGGCTCTTGTTGGCATAAGAGCAACATTAACTTGTACTAAACTATTATTTTTACCCAATGCTAGAGTGAAGTTTAAATAAATTTGTTTTGAGAATTCATCATGATACTGGTCAGTGAAGCGAAACCAGTTGCTTGGAATGCTTAATTTCTGTCCTCCAATAATTGTATCTAAATATGACCCTGTATTTTCA
>JALSJY010000241.1 GCA_026989045.1 Hyphomicrobiales bacterium
TATTCCCCACCTCCCTTAAAATGGCAACAGGTCACATGCCTGTTTATTTTGAAGCAGCAGCGGTGATTATTGCTTTGGTGTTTTTGGGTCAGGTGCTTGAACTTCGTGCAAGAGAAAAAACAGGCAATGCAATTAAAGCCTTGCTTGATTTAGCTCCAAAAACTGCACGCCGCATCAATCCTGATGGATCTGAATATGACGCACCGCTTGAGAATATTTTACAAGGTGATCTCTTGCGTGTGCGTCCCGGTGAAAGCATTCCTGTTGATGGGGTGATTATTGAGGGAAATTCATCAATTGATGAAAGTATGATAACTGGAGAATCATTACCCGTTGCTAAGGGCGAAAAAGATGAAGTTACTGGCGGCACAATCAATAAAAATGGCTCTTTAATTATTAGGGCTAACAAAGTTGGTGATGAAACAATGCTAGCTAAAATTATTGAAATGGTCGCCAATGCCCAGCGCTCACGTGCGCCAATTCAGGGCATGGTAGATAAGGTAGCATCGTATTTTGTGCCTATTGTTGTCGCTGTGGCAATAATTGCCTTTATCGCTTGGAATTTATTTGGCCCATCACCTGCGCTTGTTTTGGCAATTGTTTCAGCCGTCTCGGTGCTTATCATTGCTTGCCCTTGCGCGATGGGTTTGGCTACTCCAATGTCAATTATGACGGCGGCTGGCAAAGGAGCGCAAAATGGTGTGCTGATAAAAGACGCTTCAGCGCTTGAACAAATGGCAAAAGTTGATGTGCTAATTGTTGATAAAACTGGCACGCTAACTATGGGCAAGCCAGAATTAACAGATGTGGTGATTTTTGATAAAACGCCTGAAAAATCCTTCCTCTCTCTTGTTGCAACGCTTGAAAATTCATCTGAGCACCCACTAGCCGAAGCAATAGTTGGCGGCGCTAAACAGCGTGGTGCAAAAATGTCTAAGGCAAGTAAGTTTACCTCAATCACTGGCAAGGGCGTAAAAGCTATGGTCAATAAAAAGCAGGTAGCAATAGGCAATAAGGCAATGATGGACACGCTTGATATATCAACTGAAGAAGTTGAAAGCCAAGCAAATAAATTGCGTGAAACCGGTCGCACTACAATGTTTGTAGCAATCGATAATAAGCTTGCAGGGATTATTGCTGTTTCTGATCCAATTAAGCCAGAAACTAAAGACACGATTGAAAAACTACATGCGCTTGGTCTTAAAATCATCATGGCAACTGGTGATAATGAAAGAACCGCACAAGCTGTGGCAAATGAATTGGGCATTGATGAGGTGCTGGCTGGCGTGTTGCCTGAAGATAAACAAGCGCTGGTAACAAGGCTACATAAAGAGGGTAAAATGGTTGCTATGGCAGGAGATGGAGTCAACGATGCACCAGCACTTGCGCAGGCCGATGTTGGCATCGCTATGGGAACGGGTGCTGATGTGGCAGTTGAAAGCGCTGGCATTACGCTTTTAGGAGGCGATTTAAGCGGCATTGTGCGTGCTAGAAAATTAGCCAAAGCGACAATTAAAAATATCAAACAAAATCTATTTTTTGCCTTTGCTTATAATGCCGCAGGTGTGCCTATTGCCGCTGGTATTTTATATCCCTTAACTGGCACTTTGCTTTCACCAATGATTGCGGCGGCGGCGATGAGCCTGTCTTCTGTTTCGGTGATTTCTAATGCGCTAAGATTAAATAGGTTAAAACTAAAGGATAGTTAGATGTCTATCAATCGGCGAAATATATTAAAATATGGCGCAGCTGGTGCGGCTTTTTTAGCTGCACCATTCTCGCTAAAAGTAAGCCAAGCTAGCCCTGACTTTTTTTCTATTACTGCCGCTCCAATTAAAAAAAGCTTAATGGGTGCGGGCGGACCACTTTCTGATCTTTGGCTCTATGATGGGCAGACTCCGGGTCCTGAAATTAGGATAAAGCAAGGTGAATATGTGATGGCGCGACTGGTCAATGAGCTAGAAGAGCCAACCACAATTCATTGGCACGGCATAAGAATTGACAATGCAATGGACGGCGTGCCGGGTTTGACGCAACAAGCGGTAATGCCGGGTGAGACATTTGATTATTATTTTTTAGCACCCGATGCTGGAACTTATTATTATCACTCGCATAATAAAACGTGGTCACAGGTGGCACGTGGTCTTTATGGCCCGCTTATCATTGAAGAAAAAGATGAGATTTTTGACAAGGATCACGATTTAACTTTGATAATTGATGATTGGCGCATTGGGCAAGATGGGAAGTTAGATCTCGCTTCACTTGGCTCAATGATGGATTGGTCGCATGGCGGACGGCTTGGCAATCTGCTCACAGTAAACTCACAAAATCAGCCAAGTTTTAAGCTAAATGCTGGTGAAGATTATCGCCTTCGTTTAATAAATGCCGCTAATTCTAGAATTTTAGAAATTGATCCAAGCCGGTTTGACGCAAAAATTTTGGCCTATGATGGGCAGTCAATTGGTGAGCCTAAAAAATTATCATACTCGCCATTGTTATTAGGACCTGCGCAAAGGGTTGATTTGTTAATCACTCCTAAAGCAGGAGGTGATTTTTCGCTTGAAGAATTATCGAGCGGGCAAGCCTATGCTTTTGCTAATTTTGAAATAGTGGGCGAAAAATCTGTTACGCCTTCTTTGAAACAATTACCGCTAAATTCTATCCCTGAACCTGATATTAAAAATGCAAAAATATTTCCATTGAAAATGAGTGGCGGCGCAATGCGTAGAGTTGGCGATATTTATTATCAGGGCAAGAAACTTCAGGGTGACGATTTTAGAAATACTGGTCAGGTTTGGGCGTTTAATGGGGTTGCTAACCTGCCTGAAAAGCCGTTTTTTACAGTTAAGCAGGGCGAAACAGTAATAATTGAAACCATAAATGATACTAATTTTATTCACGCAATGCACGTGCATGGGCATCATTTTAGAGTAATTGATAGAAGCGGCTCTGATATTGATGAGGGCAACCCATGGCGCGATACTTTTTTAATTGGCTCAGAGCAAACAGTAAAAATCGCCTTTGTCGCCGATAACAAGGGCAAATGGCTCTATCATTGCCACATGCTTGAACATGCCGCGGCTGGCATGATTACATGGTTTGAAGTTGTTTAAATTCGATAGAAAGGGGTTTGTGTATTACGCCTTAGTCACGCCAGGACGAGTAGCAATGAATAAAGAAACAATACCAAGCACAGCGGCTTGAATTGCTAAGAAAATTAAGCCAAGGCCAAATAATACTGAGATAGCAAAGGTAGCAAAGATTGCGAAAATTGCTTTATATTTGGTTTTTGTAGCTATTGCGCCATGTTCTTGCCAATCGTTAATCAGTGGGCCAAATTGGCGATGATTAAGCAGCCAAGCATGTAAGCGCTCAGATGAGCGGGCGAATGAATAAGTTGCAATTAGCAGAAATACCGTGGTTGGCATAAGTGGTAAAATCGCGCCAATAAAAGCTAAAGCAAGTGTGACACACCCAAGGCTCAGCCATAAAATTCTTTTTGCTGTAAATTTTTGTTTCATAAATCTAGCTCATTAATTTTAAACTTATCACAGCAAATGATAATATTTAAAAGTAAATCAGGCGTATATTTTTATTATCAGTTCAAATTCTGGTTAATAAGACTAAAATATTTCATTAGTAAAATCGGCTAGCAACTTAGTATTAGGAGCTATCACTAATATAACGATTATCCTCGTTAATGTTATCAGCTAGAATGACGCTTTAAGTGCCTATAATTATCATAATTGCATCACAACATTGTCATAATTTGTTTGTGGTAAAATTAACTATCTCAATATATTTATTGCACAATGATATTTAGGTTGATTTTAATAGTGAAAGAATTTTGCAATGGGTAAAAAAACATTGATTTCTAGAAGAATTTTCACTTCTGGGGCGGTTAGTTTATTGGGACTAACAATAGCAGGTTGCTCAAGCAATTCCTCAAGACAATCAACACAATTATCAAAATTTTCTCACGCTAGTAGTGTAAGTGAAATTGCTAGTATGTATGGTCCAATAAAAAATGAGCGCTTTCCCATTCCCGCTGTTCCTCTAAAGCAAGTCTCATCAAAATATTATCGCCAACAAATTTCATATAAAACAAAAGAAAAAGTAGGCACTGTCATTGTTGATACTAAAAATTTCTATGCCTATTTGGTGCAAGAAAATGGCAAGGCGATGCGTTATGGTGTTGGCTTGGGTCGTGCGGGCTTTGAGTGGTCAGGTCGTGCAAATATTGCATGGAAAAGAAAATGGCCAACCTGGACACCGCCCAGCGAAATGATTAAGCGCCAACCAGAGTTAGAAAAATATTCTGCAGCAAATGGCGGAATGGAGCCAGGGCTGGCAAACCCTTTGGGAGCAAGAGCGCTTTATATATTTAAAAATGGCAAAGATACGCTTTATCGCTTGCATGGAACTTCAGAGGCTTTTTCAATTGGCAAAGCCGTATCTAGTGGTTGTGTAAGGTTTTTAAATCAAGATATTATTGATCTTTATCGACGCGTACCAAGCAATTCAACCATTGTAGTTATCTAATTAAATTTAAGCACATAAGTTATGAAAAACACTAAACTGATAATAGCTTTTATAATTATTGCTATTATCAGTGCGGGTGGGTTTTATTATCTAAAACCTCAATCAAACATAAAATTAGGTGCAATATTTTCTCCAGATGATAAAAAACTGGTGGCGTTTGGCAAAAAATTATATGCAAATAATTGCGCCTCTTGTCATGGTATGAATCTTGAGGGCGAGAGGGATTGGAAAAATAGAAATGAGCAGGGACTTTTACCTGCTCCACCGCATGATGAAACTGGTCACACTTGGCATCATAATGATGAGACATTATTCTCATTAACAAAATATGGCTTAGCAAAAACTGCTAATCTCAAAGATTACAAAACCAACATGCCAATATATGAAAATATTTTATCTGATGAAAAAATAATCTCAATAATGTCCTATGTAAAATCAACTTGGCCAGATGAAATTATTGAGCGTCATGATCAGTTAAATGCTAATCAAGCGCAACAATAATATTAGCTTTTCTCACCTTTTTGAAAAAATATCATCACCAATGCAAGCGCTGATGAGCCTATCATCAATAATAATGAAACCGCATTTAGCACGGGTGTTGAGCCTTCTTTGAGCCTATCAAACATGGTGATGGTTAGTGGTGCATCTGATCCAACCAGCATAAGAGTAGTATTAAAATTCTCAAAACTCATTAACAGGGCAACAATGCCAGCACCAATAATAGCTGGGCGTAAAAACGGTAATGTCACGTGATAAATTGCCTGCCAAGGCGTTGCGCCAAGATTAAGCGCTGCTTCTTCTAATGAGCTATCAAATTTTTTCAAACGTGCCGCAATAACCAAAGTTGCAATGGTTGTAATGAATGAGAACTGCCCCAAAACCACCAGCGTTAAACCCGGCCTTAATGCTTCAATTTCCCAACCAGTTAAATTCTCAACTCCGTTCGCTACAAAATTTGAAAAAACTAAAATTGAAATCCCAAGAATAATTCCAGGAATAACTAATGGCAAAAGCATAAGCACATATAAAAATCCCTTGAATTTAAACTCGGCTCGCTCAAACAAAAACGCATTGATAGTGCCAACTGTAATCGAGAGAACAGAAACACAAAGCGCAACAAATGCAGAAGTGCCAATAGAGCGCATTATTCGTCTTTCATGAAACACCCCAAGCCAAGGTTGCTCAGTGCCAAAAAACCAAGTCCAGGTAAAACCTTCCCAAGGCAGTGAGGGAAATTGTGAATCATTAAAAGCAAACACCGCCACCACTGTTAATGGCAAAGCAAGATAAATGAAAAACAAGACTACATAAGAATTATAGATGGTTTTAACAAATGGATTTTGTTTAATGCTCGGAATCATTTTCTATCCCATCGTCTTAGCTAAAGTTTGGCCAGAAAATTTAAGCCCCAGCCAGACTATGAGCGAGGATAGGCCAAGCAATAAAAATCCAAATGCTGCCCCCTGCTCCCAATTAAATCGAGTGATAAATTGGCTATAAATCATGCCAGTAAACCATAGCGAGGATTTTCCACCCAATAATATCGGCGTGAGATAATTACCAAGTGAGAGCATAAACACCACGATTGAGCCGGTAACAATTCCTGGAATAGCGTGAGGAATAACTATATTTTTCATTATCGAAAAACCATTGCCACCCAAATCATAACCTGCCTCAATCAAACTATCATCTAAACTATCTAGCGTAGTAATAAGTGGCACAACCATAAACAGCATCGAAGTATAAACAAGCCCAACCATAATCGCTCCATCATTATAAAGCATTTCTATTGGCTGATTTACTACACCACTCCATTGCAAGAAACTTGAAATAACCCCTGTTTCTCTTAGCAAAATCATCCAACCAAAAGTTCGCACAAGCTCTGAAACCCAAAACGGCACGAGGCACAATAAAAACAGAGCCATCTTCATTCGCCCTTTGGCTATTTTGGCAATATAATAAGCAATAGGAAAGCCAATAAGTAGCGTTAAAAAGGTTGCGAATATTGACATATAGGCAGTGCGGGCAAATGTATTCCAATAAAGCGGCTCAGTAAAAAATGTCATATAATTGCCAAAGCCAAACTCATATAGACGCACTCCAACTTTTTCGCGCAAAGATACATAAAGCATATCGAGATGCGGAATAATAATAAGCGTTGTTAGCCATAATAATAGCGGCGACATCAACAGGATGAGACCAAGTTTTGTGCGTGGTCCAATCATTGTTGGATATCCTCTTTTACAGTAAAACAAGTTGCTTGATCATGTTGCCAACCAATATGAATTTCCTGCCCCTTATTAAGACTAGCAAACTCTCCAGTTTGCGGGATAGCTACATCTATTTCTGCACCATCTTTTGGATTGCGCACCAACACTCTTGAATTTGCGCCATTAAACAGGACATTGCCAACCACGCCTTTAATTTTATTTTCCATTTTAGCAATATCATTTGCTTTTAATCCAAGCAAAACTGATTCAGGGCGCACAAAAGCTTTCACATTCTGCCCCTTTTTTATTACCTCGCCATTAGTTTGTGCAATAAGAGTAAAACCATCATTCGTTCGAATTTTTACGCTGTCTTTTTTTACTGTTTCAACAATTCCAGACCATTGGTTGCTCTCGCCAACAAAGCCAGCAACAAAAGCAGTTTTTGGATTATAATAAAGCTCTCGAGATGTTCCAACTTGCTCAAAAATCCCCTCATTCATCACTGCCACCTGATCGCTCATAACTAGAGCTTCTGATTGATCATGCGTAATATAAATAAAGGTGGTGTTAAATTCGCTTTGTAGTTTTTTAAGCTCAACCTTCATATGTTCACGCAATTTTAAATCAAGCGCTCCAAGCGGCTCATCTAGCAACAACACATCAGGATCAAGCACCATACATCGAGCAATGGCAATGCGCTGTTTTTGCCCACCAGAAAGCTGATCGGCTTGGCGCTCCTCAACTCCAGGCAGCCCAACTCTTTCAAGCACTTCACCAACTTTTTGCTTGATAGTGGCACTATCTTCACCACGCCGCTTTAGACCAAAGGCAATATTTTCATAAATATTCATCATTGGGAAAAGTGCTAAATGCTGAAATACCATGTTAACAGGACGTTTATTTGGCGGCTCATTAACCACCGACTTCCCCTTAATAAGAATATCGCCAGCGCTTGGCTCTATGAACCCGGCAACCATTCTTAAAAGTGTGGTTTTGCCGCAACCAGAGGGGCCAAGAATTGAAAAAAAACTACCCTTTGGCACAGAAAATGAAACATTATTCACCGCGGTAAAATCACCAAATTTTTTATTCACTTTAATGCAGTCTAAATCGGAAGCATTTTCATTCATTTTTTTCTCTTATTTATAGTAAATCTACTTCGCTTTGCTCAGTATGACATCGAATTAGGTCAGCATAATTATTCTTAACCATAGCACTTGTGTTACCCTGAGCAAAGCGAAGGGTCTTGCGTTAAAAATGGCGCTCAAATTTTGAGCGCCACTTAAGTCTTAATTTATTTAGCTGCATTCACACGATCAAGAACACCACCTTCAATGGTTTCAAGACCTGCAGGAACTGGCGGATACCATTTGATATTATCAATTGCTTCTGGTGGGAAACTAGCTTGAAAACGAGCTTTAAGAGCATCATCAGCCATAGCATCTGCTCCAAGTGAAGCTGTGAAGTTACCAGCTTGAGCAGTAATCATTGCAGCAACATCTGGCTGCATTACAAAATTAATCCACTTATAAGCCGCATCATCTGCTTTGCCTTTTTTAGGCAACACAAATGCATCAATCCAGCCAAGCGCACCAGATTTTGGCGCAACAAATGAGATGTTAGGATTGTCAGCATTTAGCTTCCAGCCACCTGTATCCCAAGCCATAGCCGCAACAACTTCACCAGAGCGCAACAAGTTCATAATCTCGTCGCCACCTGACCAATAAGTTTTTACGTTAGACTTACAATCGATCAATTTAGCTTCAACTTGCTTCATCACGTCTTCATAAGCTGCAGTGTCTGAATAAGCTGCGAATGGATCTAGACCCATTGAAAAAGCGAAACCAATTAAGGTTGGGCGCTTAAGTCTATAAGAAACTTTACCTTCATATTTCGTATCACAAAGATCAATATAATCTTTAACGTCAGGAGCTTTTGAACTATCAACGATTAAACCGCTTGTTCCCCAAACATGAGGCACGCCATAAACTTCACCATTAAGCGTTGTTTGAGCTTTGGTTGCATCGAGCATTGAGGTAATAAACTGACTAGCGTCAATTTTGCTGAGATCCATTGGCTTATAAATATCATATTCAGCTTGTGCACCAGCAACCCTATCTTGAGAAGGCTGAGCAAGATCAAAACCGCCGCCACCAGTTGCACGAAGTTTTGCTATCATTTCTTCATTGTTTGAAAGAGTAACCTCAACATCAATACCTGTTTCAGCTGTAAATTTAGCAACCACATTTTCAGGCGCATAACCACCCCATGTTAACAAACGCAGCGTTTCAGCAAGCGTAGGCGTTGCACTAAGTGCAAATGCTGTCACAGCACTTACTAATGTAATTTTAGAAATTTTATTTATTAAGCTCATCTTTTTTCCTCCTTAGATGAATAATACTCACGCCGTTTATACCATTTTTGGTATTATTCTTTGACATGTTTGTTTAGATCTTTTCTTGAGTTTATTTTTAGACATCTAAAGAAATAAGATGACTAAAAACAAAAGCAAAGCCCCTCTTATTGTAGAAAACAAGAGAAAACCCAAAAGCTTACCTAAGCTATATATATTACAGTCCTATGACAGGGAAAAAGCAAGTGCTGATTTTATATTTTTGCTGAATTTGGCTAGCTGGTAAATATTTCAACCTTTAAACACCATCTTTATTTGCTGAAATACCCGCTCTTAAAAAATATACTAATTTGATCTGAATCATAGAATTCAATGCTATAAAATTCTATATAGGCTCAAGAGCATTGCTGAAATAGGCGTATGCTTATCCAATATATTGAAGTTTTATATTTAATCTGGGGGTTGTTTATTAACCAAACACGAAGTGTAGATAAGGATTAGTATGATGAAAACCAAAAAGATTGAAAAAGATCAATGGGAAAGCTATTTTAATTCTATTACAAATTTTCTTGAGGGCAAAATCGCAACTATTGATGTAACTTCACTTGATATTGGCGATCAATTGCAAGTTGACGAAGTTTCATTATTTGGGCTTGCCTATGATCCAAAAGATGACCTTTTTGAAGTTTCTCTTGAAGGTTTGGATCATCTAATTTTACACCCAAAAGAAATATATGCCTTAACTGGTGAAAATGGCATAGAGGCTATTGAGGTTATCACCGATAAGGGCGTGAAACAGATAATTACGTTAAAACAAGCTTTAATGCTGCCTGCATAGCTCAAATATTTCTTCTATTGCCTCTAATATTTAATAAAGGCGGAGTGTTATTTTAAATTTTGCTCCGGTGATTTTATTTTAAAGGGAGTGGTTCTAATGAGTGATTTTAAGTCTTTACGCCAGCAGATGGTAGAAAACCATATCTATGCTCGTGGCGTAAGAGATGAAAAACTTCTTACAGCAATGTCAAATGTTAGGCGTGAATTATTTGTTTCGCCAGAGTTACGAAACATTGCTTATGATGATCGTCCCTTGCCTATTGCAGCAGGGCAGACAATTTCTCAGCCCTATATTGTTGCTTATATGATTGAAGCTCTCGCCCTAAAGGGGGGTGAGAGAGTTCTTGAAATCGGCGCTGGCTCTGGTTATGCTGCAGCGGTTATAGCTGAAATAGCTGATGATGTTTATGCAATTGAAAGAATTGCGCAACTAGCTACTCAGGCTGCTCAAAATTTAATTTTTGCGGGTTATAATAATGTTCATATTAAACATGATGATGGCACACAGGGCTGGCTTGAAAAGGCTCCGTTTGATGCAATACTTGTTTCTGCTGGAGCTCCCTCAATACCAGAACCTCTTTTAGCACAATTAAAAATTGGCGGACGCATGGTTGTTCCCATTGGAGCTAATAAAATTGTGCAAGAATTAGTTCGCATAACAAGAGTAAGTGAAGATGAATATGAGCGAGAAGACATGGCAGATGTCCGCTTTGTGCCCCTTATTGGTAAAAATGGCTGGGAGGAAGACTTAGAACAAGCTCAGCAAAGCTCACCACGTGTTACCCAAAGCAGGCCGATAACCTCTGCTTCTCTTGCGAGCTTAATTGTTGCAGGCTCATCTTCATTCACAAATATAGAAGAAGCTGACCTTGACCCATTAATAGAACGCATTGGAGATTCACAAGTAGTTCTGATTGGTGAGGCCAGCCATGGAACTAGCGAATTTTATAAAATGCGCGCTAAAATTACCAAAAAGCTAATAAAAGAAAGAGGTTTTAATATAGTAGCCTTGGAAGCAGACTGGCCTGATGCGGCTAGAATTGATAATTATGTGCGTCATTTTGATGTTCCAGTTAGCGAGTGGACGAGCTTTGCAAGATTTCCAACATGGATGTGGCGAAATGAAGAAACACGCGAATTTGTCGATTGGCTACATATTCATAATGAAAAAACAGATGCTAGTGATCGAGTAGGAGTTTATGGTCTAGATATATATTCTCTTTATACCAGCGTACGTGAGGTTATTAAATATCTTGAGGAAGTTGACCCTGAGCTAGCGAAAATTGCTCGTCAGCGTTATTCATGTTTAACCCCGTGGGAGGCGGATCCAGCTGCTTATGGGCGCGCAGCTTTGATGGGGCAGTATCAGCATTGTGAAAATGATATAACAGATATGTTGACTGATCTACTTGCTAAGCGTCAAGATTATGCACAATTTGATGGAGCAAGATTTTTTAATGCTGAGCAAAACGCCAAATTAATTGCATCAGCAGAGCAATATTATCGCATCATGTATTATGGATCGCGCGCCTCATGGAATTTGCGTGATACGCATATGTTCTCAACCTTGCAAAGAATAATAAGCCATCAGGGGGAAAAGTCAAAAGCTGTTGTGTGGGCGCATAACTCTCATGTTGGTAATGCTCTAGCTACAGAGATGTCAGCACGTGGAGAATATAATATTGGTCAATTATGTAAACAGTCTTATGGCGATAAGTGCTATATTATAGGGTTTGGCACTTATGATGGTAGTGTTGCCGCTGCTTCTGAGTGGGATGGACCTATGCAAATTAAAAAAATTAACCCCGCCCACCCCCAGAGCTATGAGGGGTTATTTCATATGACAAATGTGCGTGGACTGTTAATGCCATTAAGAAATGCCTATAATGAACAAGCTATAGAAGGGCTAATGAAACCTCGTCTTGAGCGGGCAATTGGCGTTATTTATCGTCAAGAAAATGAATTGGCGAGCCATTATTTTGAAGCTAAATTACCAGCCCAATTTGATGAATATATCTGGATAGATAATAGTAGCGCAATAACCCCAATTAAAACTAAAACTCTAGAGGCTATGCCAGATACTTATCCATTTGGATTATAATTATATTAAAATATTAGCTAACTAAAAATAATTTTTTCAATGCCCTTTGCGGCAATAATTTCGTCCCTACTCATAAGTAAAAAACCAGTTGATAGCCCATCAGCAATTGCGGCTGACTTTGCTATTACACTTATTTGTTTTTGCTGCCCTGTTGGCTCACCAGAAATAGGGTTAATAATATGACCAACTTGTCCTTGCTTATCAAACACTGTGCCTAGCGAGGCAGAGGTTGCAATTGCCATATTATTAAGCTCAACAGATTTTTCACTATTAGCTATTTTTATCTGCCAGTCTTGATCCTGTGGAGATTTACCCAAAGCAGAAATTTCACCAGTATTTATCAGCACGTTTGATATGCCATTGCGCTTAAATAACTCGGTTATTTTATCAGCAATATAGCCCTGCGCAATGCCATTTAAGCTAAGCGCCATACCTTGCTTTTTAAATGAAATTTGGTTTGCAGAAAACCGTACATTTTTCCAACCAGTCAGCTCTTTTATTTTTGCAATCTCATTTTCTTGTGGGGCTAAGCCATTTGCATATCTATTTGCATAAAGCGCCCAAAGTGGTTGGATAGAGGGATCAAACGCACCCTTAGTTCTATCATTTATTGTTGAGCTGATAGAAAGCAATTCAACTAATTCAAAGGCAGGATCTTTAAGTTGACCTTGTTTATTCAAGAGCGAAAGCTGACTATTGGCATCAAAAAGGCTGAATATTTTTTCTAAGCGGTTTATTTCTGCTAACGCTTGCAAAATAAGAGTATCAGCATTTGGGTGATCTAAAATAATCTGTGCATTTGCACCAAGTGATATGCCTTGCCAATTGCGTACACTGGCAAAAGCCTTTGTGCCGAGCAAAGGCAATGTGGGCAATGCTGCTAGACCTGCAATAATTGATAAAACTCTTCTGCGTCTAATCATTTTCATTCTCTGTTTTACTTATTGTTTGATGGGAGGGGTTTCATAATCAATCGGAGTTAAAACCATTTCACTATCTATTTCTTCAAAACTCAGCACTTTACCACCTCGCTCTTTGGCAAACTCTTGTGCTTTTTTCTTATCAGCAAAGGGAACAAATTCAGGTGCTCCCATGCCACCAAGCGCATCAGATCCCACCACAAAAAACGCCTTTTCTATATCAATCCAATTATCCTCTCCCATGTCACTCCAGCTCGGGGCAACACCAACATCATTGACATAAACTACTAATATTTCAAATGTTTTATCGGGTGATTTCATAAATGCCAAAGCATCTCGCACTTGTGAAAACCAAAGCGGAGCACCATTATTTAGCAAATGGGCTTGAGACTTAGGGCCATCATGATCCAAAATAATCATCTGACAATAATGCCCCGCCGCATCGGCAGTTAGGGCAGTTGGCTCTGGCTTTTCTTTACTGATATTCTGCGAGCAGGCACCAAGAAAAAGCACAAGGATAATTAGAAAAATCTTCTTCATGTCTTCACCTTTTTTAAAGCAACCCAAGCAAAAAACAATGCTAAAATTGGCCACAGGAATAATGATGCAATCTGCCCAATTCGCCCACTTACTTGTGAAGCAGAACTTAAACCTGAACTAAGCACATTATTTGAAATATCTGGCATGTTTACAAGCCTAAACGCGTCGGCTGGATTAGCAACAAGCAGCCATGGAAAAATTACCTTGGTAAAAAACCCGCCATTATCAGCAACCAATGCCCCAAGCAGACCAATGTCATAAAGCACTACGCAAACCAACCAAATAACAATAGCGAAGCCAGATGCAACACTTGGCTGGTTTACTAAAGATGAGACTAAATAGCCTATCCCTAAAAATGTTGCGCCAAGTGCCAGCGAGGTAACAAATAACCATAACAGTGGAGTGAATGACATATTCAATCCCCCATTTTTAAATATTGAAATTATTGCAACCAGCAACAGCCCAACTCCGATAGCAAAAGCTAGCACTAAAAAATGCGCTAAAAATTTACCAATAAGAATTTGTGCGCGCGATAATGGATAAGTAAGAGATAAAGCTAACGTGCCGCGTTCTTTTTCACCAGATATTGCATCAAATGAGAGTAAAAGACCAACTAAAGGCACAAAATATACCGATAGGGTTGTGATAGAAGTGACGGCAACAATCAGTGGATTAACTCCAAGTGTGCCAGTTGGCGCGCCCCCTGCCATGCTTAAAACAACGCTAAATAGCGCCATTAAGGCAACCGAAGTTGCAACCCACATGTTGCGCCGAGCGATCAATAATTCTTGTTTTGTAATTGCTAGCATTATTCGCCCTCACTAATATTTGAGCTTCTATTTTCTGCACTATAATAACGATATAATTCTTCTAAACTTGGCGGTATAATATCAACATCATCAATTTTTGCTCCAAAACTACTTATTTGTCCAAGAATTTGGATTTTTTTATCTGAATTGCAAAATAATTCAATCGCATGCCCATTGATGCTTTTGCCCCCCAAATCTTGCGCAATCTTTTTATTATTCTTGGCTTTGGTTTTAATATCAAAACGAATGGGCAGGGCGGCAGCTGTTCTTAAATTTTCTAAACTATCATTAGCAACTAATTTTCCCTGACTTAAAATTGCAATTTTATCGGTGCGACTTTCCACCTCGGTCAAGGCATGTGAAGAGATAATAACTGCCGTGCCGTTTTCGCTCATTTCTTTGATTATATCATAAAATTCATGCCGAGAAATTGGATCAAGCCCAGATGTCGGCTCGTCCAATAGGGCAAGTTTTGGTCTTCCAAGCAAGGCTTGAGCCAAGCCTATTCTTTGGCGCATGCCCTTAGAGTATGTGCCAATTCGCCTATCAATTGCATGATTTAAGCCAACTTTTTCTAATAATATATTAGCAGTTTTTTTGCTCTCTCCTTTAAGTGAAGCAAAATGTTGCATCTGCTCACGCCCAGTTAAAGAGCCATGAAAAGCAACATTTTCAGGCAAATAGCTGGTAAATGAGCGAGCCATGTTTGACCCCGGAATTGCACCAAAAACATCAATTTCACCAGAGGTTAGAGGAGTAAGCCCCAAAATCATTTTAATTAAAGTAGTTTTACCAGCGCCATTATGCCCAAGCAAAGCCAGCACACTGCCTGCACTTATTTCTAGGCTGACGCAATCAAGGCTCTTAACCTGATCATATTGTTTGCTTACATTTGTTATTGTTAGGGCACTCATTGAATTTCTTTCCAAACTGGTGGAGTTAATTTTATTGGTTGCATTAAAGGAAATTTATCAATCACGCCACCTGGCAATAAAGCAGGAAAAGCCGATTGTGACCATTTAATAAGCTGCACTGCAGGCGATCCCATTAAGGATTTTGCGGCGGGCTGTGTCCATAAAATTCTATCCATAACATCATTGGGGCGATAAATATTATCAGCAATACCATCTGAATTTAAATCAAACCCTGCATGATCTGACCAAAAATTACCCCTACCACTCTCGCTCCAATCAACCCATTTTGAGCCAACATATTTCACTTGAGTGCGGTTGAATGAAAAAGAATTATTACTAATTGTATTTCTTTCCGAACCAGCGGTGAAGTGAGTGCCAACATCACATTTTTCAAATATATTTTCACTGAAATTATTCTTGTGAGAATTATAAATAAACACACATTTTTCTGCTGATTGCTGGATAATATTTTGCTCAACAATGCTTGAATTTGTATAATTTAACATAATTCCATAATCGCGATCATTAAATGAATAATTATTCTTTATGATAACTTTTTTAGAAAACATTATCGCATATCCCAAATGATTATTCATTGAGATATTTCCAGAAACTTCACTATTATGAGCATACATATAATGCACACCAAAGCGCAAATCACGAAAACGATTATTACTATATTGATTGTTTTTTGAGGTGGTTACAAAAATTCCATCACGCCCATATCTAATATCATTGCCAATAACCCTCGCCCCATCAGTATTCCAAATATAAATACCGTTACCCCGGTCATTCATCCGATTATCTAATCGACCAATAATGATATTATTTTTTACCAAGGCATTTTTTGGGCCGTGAATATCAACACCCACTAAATTACCAATAATCTTATTATTCTCAACTATTGCATTGGTTGCACCTTCAAGCAAACGAACGCCCGAATCAATTGTTTCATGAGAAGAGCCAGAACCTGAAATCTCTAAGCCTTTAATAGTGACATTTGGCGCTGTAACAATGATTGGCGAGCCAATATCGGTGCCAACAATTTTTGCACCTTTTTCGCCAATTAGCGTAAGGGGAATTTCAATCTCAAACGAGCCGCTATGAATACCAGAAGCGAGCCGGAGAATATCCCCCGGCTTCGCAATTTGTAGAGCTTTGGCAAGTTCTCCGTTCTTTGCTTTAACAATATATTCTGCTGCTTGTGTAGCTGATGCACCAATTAGCAAAAATAATATCAATAAAAAACGCAAAAACATTACCTAAACTCATTTTTCTTTTATGCAGGTTCAACCAACATACGACCACGCATTTCAAGATGTAATGCATGGCAGAACCATTGGCAATAGAACCAATGCACACCTGGTCTATCAGCTGTAAAGGTGATGGATGCGGTTGCATGCGGTCCAATTTCCATTGCAGCACCAAAGTTAACCATACAAAAACCGTGAGTAAGATCGTCTACATCGTCCATATTGGTAACATAAACCGTTACTTCATCGCCTTGTTTCACGGTGAATTTTTCTAAAGAGAAAGTTGGGGCTATTGAGGTCATATAAACACGAACCTTATTGCCATCACGAATAACATCTGCCGCCTCTTCAAGATTGACGCCATCTGCTTTTGCTTGCGCAACCGCATCAGCAAAAGTTGGATCAGCACGATCATACATTGTAAGAGGGTTCACTTTTGAGCGATGCACGATAATACTATCATGAGGCTCTGCAAAAGTAGCACCATCATGGACAACTTCAAAATTATCACCTGAAATATCAATCAGCTGCTCATTCTCTGGTTTTAATGGCCCAACATTGATGAAACGATCTTTTGAGAATTTATTCATCGACACAAGCCACTTGCCATCAGCTTCATTAGTTTCACCCATTGAAGTTGAGTTATGCCCTGGCTGATAAGCAACATCTACCTTACCAACAATCGGGTCAACATCTTCGCCCGCATAAGCACGAACAGCTTTGTCAATATTCCATTCAGCAACTTGGCTATCCAAGAAAAGAGTAGTAAAAGCATTGCCCTTACCATCAAAGGCAGTGTGTAGTGGGCCAAGACCTAATTCTGGCTCTGCAACAACAGCTGAGCGTGGATCAGCATTATCGCTAAATAAAGCATCAACCTTTTTCACATCAATCACTGAAACAGTTGGTGAAAGCTTGCCATTGACCATAATATAATTACCATCAGGAGAAGCGTTCACACCGTGCGGTGAGTTTGGTATTGGAATGTAGCGAGTATATTTAGACCCCTTACGGCCGTCCAAAACAGGAACACCATTTAGCTCTTGGAAATCACCAGCTGCAACACCAGCTTCAATTGCCTTAATGTCAAACACAACACAATGATCCATTTCATTGCCCATCATATCTGCTAAATTCATACCCATTTCTGAGTTATAGCTTGAGGCAAAGGCATATTTACCTTGATAATCAGCATCAACATTATCTAAGTTGCCACTCACTTGTAGCTGCCACTTAACTTCCATAGTGTCGCCATCAATCGCAGTAAAAATAGAAACATAAGCTGCTGGGTTATCAAGATCACGACCATCATTGATAAGCGGTGCTTCATGTTCACCATTAGCAAAAACATAACCAGTGCGTGGGAATTTTTGTGGACGAAGACCATGAATTGAATATGCGTTAGGAATTTCAATCATCTTATCACATTTCATGATATCAACCCTAACACGTGCAACACGAGTATTGGCTTTATCATTCATGAATAAATAACGACCATCATAAGTACCATCAGTAAATGACATGTGAGGATGGTGAAGATCACCATTATCATAATTTACCTTGCCTTGTTTGGCGAGCATTGCCTTAGTTTCTGGCAATAGATTTTCTGTCATAATTTTTAATGACTCATTGGTCTGTCCCCAACCAGTTGCTGAGCAACGGTTAAACACTGGAACACGCATAAGTTCACGCATTGAGGGCACGCCCAAAATACGCATTTCACCAGTTTGTCCTGATGACCAAAAGCCGTAATATTCATCTAATTCACCGGGTTTAAGTTCGTTTTTACCAGCAGCTCGTGCAGGTGCTGATGAAAGCACTGCTGCTCCACCAGCAGCAGCAATCCCGCCAGCTAAAGCAGCTCCTGCACCGGTTCTCGTGAGCAACTCACGTCTTGATAGGCCCTTTTTATCTTCTGTGTCATTTGACATATCAGATCTCCTTTTGTTTAGGGTTGGTTTGATTAGTCTTATATTTAGCTAAAGCCTCAGCAGATTGAGCCGTAGACTTAGCCAGTTTTTCCCGTCCTTTGCGTTTTTTAATTTGAACGGGACATTTCATGTCATCCTGATAAAGCACTTGGCAGTGAAGGCAGGATAAACACTCATTCGGGTTGATTTCACCAGTTGGGTGAATTGCTTGCACAAAACACTCATTGGCACAGATTTGGCATGGAGAGCCGCACTCTTTATAGCGCTTAAGCCAGTCAAACATGCGCATACGTGCAGGAATGGCAAGCGCTGCTCCAAGTGGGCATAGATAGCGGCAATAAAAGCGTTCAATAAATAGTCCAATACCTAAAATAACCGTTACAAATAACAAGAACGGCCAAGCTCGTGCAAATTTAAGAATGATAGCCGTTTTAAACGGCTCAATTTCAGCATATTGTTCTGCCAAGCCCATTGAAGCAAGTGAGAGACCAAACAGAGCTAAAAATATCATATATTTTAGAGGCCACAAGCGCTCATGCAGACCCCAAGGAAGGGTAATTTGCGGCACTTTAAAAAATCTTGCTATTTGATTAGTTAACTCTTGCAAAGCACCGAATGGGCAGAGCCAGCCGCAATATGCCCCACGCCCCCAAAAAAGCAAAGAAGCAGCAACTGAAACCCAAAGGATAAAAATCATAGGATCCATTAAAAATGCGTCCCAAGAAAATCCCTCACGCAGCGAAGCGCCAAGAGCCATTAGATTAACTACGGATAATTGCGCATTCATCATCCAGCCAAGAAACACTAAAGTGACAGCCAAAAAGCTCATACGAAACCAATAAAATGCTCTTTCATTTTTTGTTGCTTGCATTTGAAAGAAGAACACACCTGTCAGAATAGTTATCATCGCCAGCAAAAGACCTATTTCTATCTTCTTATCGAGCCATATTTTTTTCCATAATGCTGAGCGAGCAGCTGCATCTTCATCTGTTAAGATAGAAGTTGTTGCAACTTCACTTTGTAACTTAGTCATATATTGCTCAGGTAGATTATATCCCAACTCATAAGTGATGAATAACTTCTCAATTGCCCCCACCGCTCGATTAGTTAGCAATTGAATGCGCCACGGTTTTGTGGGGTCAAAGCCAACATCAGAAGGAATTTTGAAAATATCTAACTCGGTAAATTCTGGAGCTCCATTAGCGCTAATCTCTCCTAAACGCCTTTGTTGAGAATCATGAAATCGAACCGAAATATCGCCTTGAATTAAATGGATACGATCAAATACACCGCCGCGCACATAACCCGACCCTTTGTAAGAAAATATGCCATTACTAGCTAAAATAATAGCATTTTCACCCTCATCTAACCATTCCACAAGATTGTTATATTCAGCTTCGCCTAGTAGGGAAAGGCCAATTGAGGGGACAGAGGCAAGTCCCGCATACATGTCAATAAATATATCATTTGCTGCGCCTTTTTCGGCATATTTATTTACTCGCTTGTCACCCAATTCTTCATAAGCTTTGTTGATTTGCCCAACATCAATGGTTAAGCGACGTAGCGAGCCGTCTCCTACTAAGGTTTGCCAATCGTAAATATCTTTTTTATCGAGATTAACCTCAAAAACTGGGTCAGTATTTCCCCCCGTTGCTTCTAGCCCACCTAAGCCAAACGCACGCGCTACCTTAATTGAAGAGCGCACAATACTGTCATCAATAATCATAATGGTAACTGTAGCGCCAGAGATAATATCAACATCATGCCCCGTGCCACCAACCGCAGCTTCAGCAACAATATCAAGCCCGTCAAAGCCTTCTATCATTGTTTTGATTTTGCTTTCGGGAATGCCGATTAAAACAATCGGCTCATGATGCTCAACAAGCTCGGCCTTGATTAACTTGCCATCCAAACCAATTGCCACCATCACATGAATGGGCTTGCCTGAATATCCAGTAGTGCTAACAAAGTCAGAAGTTATATAGGCATAACCAAGAATTTCCTCGCCCTTAAGAATAGGAGCAACAGGAATGTTATCTAAAACCACCCCATATGATGTGGCGCTGGCAACAAATTCACTTGCAGCAATTTTGGGTAAAAACTTTTCTAAGATTGTCTGACTAGACTGAGCCAGAGAAACACCTGATATTAAAATCAGGAAAATAAATAAAAATACAGATAAAAATAATTGTCTAAGCGGCAAAATGCCAAATAATTTACTCATAGGACTATCCCCTTCAAAATTTCACTAAATACCAATATATGATTCTTGGTAATAAGAAGGGGGTCTTTTGGTTTTATTTCAGCTATTGGAGGCCCTCGCGAGATGGCTCGATGGCGCGCACCAAGCGCAATATCACCAACCAATTGAGATTTATTAAAAGATGCAATAAAATAATCATCTGTCACTATTTTCTCAACAAAAGGAATAAGCCCTGAACTATTGCTAGCTGTAGTTGGGCAGAATTTACACATTGAACCAGAATTGGGCGCTTTTTCACTATTTCCACCAACTTGGACGACAGAAATTCCAGCGCTTGAGCAAACCGCACTCATAATGGGTGAGTTGGAATTATTCATTGCTAAGACTGAGGGAATGGTTTGAAAAATTGAGAAAATTACGCATAATAGGGTGACAAAAAACTTACGCTCCCAAGCGTAAAGCCCAGAACCTCTTAGAAATCCTATTAGATGCCTATTGTTTTTTTTCATTACACTTTAAATTCTGATAACAAAGCAATATTCGCTAAGTCTTGATACCTTGTTAGATGTTTTTTAAGGCATAGAAAACCCCTAAACATTGTCATAGATCAATTTTCTTAAAAACTGATAAGACTTTATGCTTTAGCAGGCTTTTTTCTTTGTTGCTGAACAAGGAATAATACGGTTTGTATGATTTTGTTTTTTAGCAAGAGTAGATTTTGCATATTCAAAAAACTCATCAGCGGGTAATGGTTTTGAATAATAATAGCCCTGAGCCTCTTCGCAATTTTGTGCGTTTAAAAATAATATATGCTCCGAAACCTCAACCCCTTCGGCAATCACTTCAAGCCCCAAAGCGTGCGCCATTACTATCGTTGAATGAACAATTGCACTATCCTGCTCGCTATAGGGAATATTTTCTAAAAAGCTTTTGTCAATTTTAATGCGGGTAAGTGGATATTTGACCAAATAGCTTAAAGAGGCATAACCAGTGCCGAAATCATCAAATGCAATATGAATACCCCTTTCTTTAAGCTTTGCAAGTGGCTTGATAATATCGTCACCTTCAGAGTGGGAGATATTTTCGGTAATTTCTAATTCAAGTGCATGTGCAGGTAAGCCAGTCTCTTGCAAGACTGCATCAACATCTTCCTCAATTATACGAGCCTTAAATTGCGCTTCAAACAGGTTCACCGCAATTCTAAAATCAGGAAAACCATTTTCACGCCAAATCATTGCTTGTTTGGCAGCCTCTAACATTATCCACTTGCCAACATCATAAGATATAGGATTTTTTGCCAAAATATCAATAAAATCAGCAGGCGAAACAAGCCCTTTTTTATGGTGATTCCATCTAAGCAAAGCCTCAGCGCCAACTATTTCGCCATTACTAAGTCTTACTTGTGGCTGATAATAAATTTCAAACGCATTATTATCAAATGCTTGCCTAAGCTCATTATTCAAATTGAGCTTAGCTTTAGCTACCTCTTTAAGAGGGGGGTTAAATAATTGATAAACGCATTCATTATTCTCTTTTGCAGACTGAAGAGCTATATGAGTATTTGAGAATAAAGCTTCACTATTATCACCATGCATTGGAGCAATAGAAATGCCTGCCTTAGCCGTAATGCTAACTATTTGATTATTTATCTCAAATGGAGATTCTATAGCTTCAAACATATCTGCCAATATATCAATGGCTATATCGGGATCAGATAAATGAGGGGGTGAAATCGTGATATAAAATTCATTACTGCAAGTTTTATATATAGAGGCACAATTGCTGGCTACAACTTGTAGCCTATTAGCTACATCTTTGAGTATTTTTTCACCAGCAGATTGACCAAGCGTGTTACTAATTGCCGTTACACCCATAAGCTCAATTGTTGTTATAACTATAGGATTATTGCTCTTACCTAAATGATTTATAATATCATTTTGCAAAAAAGCTTTGTTTGGAAGCCCTGTTAAGTTATCATAATAGGCTAATTGATTTAACTTTTTTTCAGCTATAATTCGCTGTGTAATATCTTGAGCACTATAAGCGGCGGCATATACTTCATTATCCTCAGTATACATTGGAGCGGCAGAAATAGAGACATCAATTAACGAGCCATTTTTATGAAGTCGCCTGACTTTTAAATCAATTACACGTTCACCAAGCATTGTTTTATCAAGAATAGAGGTGCAATCAAACTGACTTTGTTCATCTTTGGGAAGGAGCATATAAGGTTTTCCCAACACCTCCTCAGCTTTATAGCCAAATAATTTTTCAGCCTCTAAACTCCAAGATATTACTTTTTTTTCTCTATTAAGCACAAAAATTGCAACTGGAGCAGAATCCATTACAGCTTTAAGAGTTTCTTTCGCTTTTTTTTCGTTTTCTAAAATTTGCTTTTTTTCAGTAATATCACGAATTACGCAAACTGTTATTTTGCCAGCTTTTGTTGGCATTGGGGCCAGCATAATATCTATATCAAAGGTTTTGCCATCTTTTCTTTGACCTTCAAACTTCATTCCAGTTTCAATACTGCGACCGCTATGATGGGTCATATGCTCTTTACGAATGCCAACATGATTTGCACGAAAGCGATTGGGCATCAGAATTTCCATGGCCTTGCCCAATATTTCTGATTTTTCAAACCCAAATAATTTTAAAAGCTTATTACTAGCGTCTTCAATTTTACCGTTTTCATTAACAATCAAAATTGCATCAGGATATTGCTCAAACAAAAAATCATTCTGCCACATTTGGCGAAGATTGCCTGATTCATTTTTTGATTTTATGTTACGCATAAAAGTTGCCCTTCAGATTCCCAATAAGCTCTTATAAAAAATTGAAGTTAATGGCTATTTAAGTGCAATCTATATTGTAACAATCATAACTTTATGTTTAATAAACTGTTAATTTAAGATTGGTTTTTTTCAAAAAAATAAAATAATGAAAACACCCAACAATATTTTGCTAATATTATCCACAGGCAGCTTATTTGATGCTAAGGGCGTGACTTTATAATAGTTAATGCTTGGCTTAATGATTTAAATGTGGTTTTAGTCCGATAATAAAAGCGATGATAAAACATTCGCATAGTTAAAAGTTGGGAGGCTTTTTACTTGGATATGATGCAATTACTAATTTCTGGTCTGGCAAATGGCTGTGTTTATGGCTTAATAGCACTTGGCTTTGTTTTGATTTATAAAGCCACCGAGGCGGTGAATTTTGCTCAGGGCGATTTTATGATGCTTGGGGCATTTATAACTATCTGGCTAACTAACACTGAATATTTAGGCCTAAATTTTTATCTAGCAGTGCCAATAGCTATTTTAATCATGGGCGTGCTTGGTTATTTGCTTGATATTTTAGTCATTAGACGCATGTTTGGCCAACCACAAATTGCTGTGGTTATCCTAACAATTGCGCTTGGTTTTATCATTCGTTTTGTAGTTGGGGCAATATGGGGGCATGATCCGCATTTACTAGAAACCCCATTTGCAGGCAAAGAGCTTAAAATTGGCGCGCTGGTTTTGGGCTATGAAGAAATAGCGGTAATTATTGTCACGCTGTTACTTACCTTTATGCTGTTTACATTTTTTAGAAAAGCTAAACTTGGTCAAGCAATGCAAGCTGCCTCACAAAACCAATTGGCCGCTTATTATGTTGGCATTCCTGTTAAAAAAATTCAAAGCCTTGTTTGGGCGCTGGCGGGCATTGTTGCCGCAGTTGCAGGGGCATTATTTGCCTCAAAGGGGGCAATTGATCCGTCAACTGGCTTGTTAGGCATTAAAGCCTTTGCCGCCGCAGTAATCGGCGGTTTTGGCTCATTACCTGGGGCGCTGATTGGTGGGCTTATCATTGGTGTTGTTGAGCCATTTGCTGCCTATTATTTACCCGCTGGTTATTCACAAGTCGCCCCTTATGCAATTATGTTATTGGTGTTAATTTTTAGACCCGCTGGCCTATTTGCCCAAATGCAAAATAAGAAAGTTTAGGGGAAAAGCTAATGCGATTTGTTTTTAAACGATCTTATGATGATGATATAAAATTATTCAAACACCGCCCGCAATTTATCTATTATCTGCTGTTGCTAATTTTACTCATTGCTTTGCCTTGGTTGATTGATGACTTTTTTTTAGGTGAGGCAACAAATGTTTTAATCTGGGCAATTGCTGGTATGGGTTTAATGGTATTAACGGGCTTTACGGGGCAGGTTAGCCTTGGTCATGCGGCCTTTATGGCATTGGGCTGTTATCTAAATGTAATATTGATGCAAAATGGCGTACCCTTTATAATATCTTTGCCCCTAGCTGCCATTCTCACGGGATTTGCAGGCGCTATAATTGCCCTGCCGGTATTGCGCTTGCACGGGATTTATTTAGCTATCGCAACTTTGGCAATTTCAATTCTTACCGAAGATATTATTGTTATTGCAAAAAATTGGACTGGCGGAGTGATGGGGCTTGTTGCTGAGCCGATAGAGATTTTTGGGCTTGATATTGATCGTTACGGCACTCCTGTTTTATTTTATTTTGTTGTGTTGTTTATTGTATTATTTGTGTTGATGGTGGTTCGAAATCTTACCCGCGCCCCACTTGGTCGGGCTTTCACCGCCATTAGAGATTCAGAGGTTTCTGCCCAAGCGCTGGGCGTGAATGTTACAAAAACTAAAGCAACTTCTTTTGCTATCTCTTGCGCTATTGTTGGTCTTGCTGGCGGCCTGCTTGGTCATTATGCTGGCGCGTTTAATCATGAGACCTTTAATTTAGTGTTTTCAATCCAATTATTATTGATGATTGTTATTGGTGGGCTTGGCTCAATTCATGGGGCGTTTTTTGGTGCAATAATTGTTGGTTTTTTACCGCAGTTAATCGCTATCACTCGTGGTTCGATTTCCTCTATTTTTAATCTTGGCTCTTTACCACTACCCGGAATTGAAAGCGCCGCCTTTGCCTTTATTCTCATTGTTTTTATATTATTTGAGCCAAGAGGAATTTATGGGCTTTGGATTAAAATAAGAACCTATTTTGAACTATTTCCATTTTATCGCAAGAATATGTTTAAACGTCAAAAAACCTATCTTAAAACTGAGCGTATGAAGTAAAAGAAAGCAAGAAGAAGGTAAATATATGAGCCTGCTAACCCTTGAAAATGTTACACTAAGTTTTGGTGGTCTTAAGGCCGTCAACAATGTCTCATTTCATGTAGGAAAGGGCGAGACATTTGCGATCGTTGGGCCAAATGGAGCCGGCAAATCAACCGTTTTTAATTTGATTTCACGTATTTATAACCCAGATTGCGGCGATATAAAATTTGCTAATAAATCTATTTTAGGCCTTCGCCCCGATCAAATTCCATTTCTTGGCATTGCTAGAACCTTTCAAAATATCGAGCTTTTTGAGCAATCAACCGTATTGCAAAACCTGCTGGTTGGCCGCCAAAGACATCGTAAAAGCAACCTTATAACCGAGATGTTTTTTGCCCCCTCTGTGCGTGATGAGGAGCGCCGCCACCGTCAAGTAGTTGAAGAGGTTATTGAGTTTTTAGAATTGCAGGCCTATCGCGATAAATTTATTGCAGGCTTGCCTTATGGAGTGCGAAAAATTGTTGAGTTGGCACGCGCATTAGCTACCGAGCCGCAAGTTTTATTGCTTGATGAGCCAGCCTCTGGTCTCTCTCTTGAAGAGACTAATGATATGATTTTTTGGATCGAAGATATTAAAAAGCAAATGGGCATAACCGTTTTAATGGTTGAGCATGATATGAATTTGGTAAGTTCAGTTTCTGATAGAGTTTTGGCGCTTGCGGACGGCAAAGAATTAGCAATTGGCACTCCTGAGCAGGTGCAGAACCACCCTGCAGTTATTGAAGCATATATTGGCACTGGTAAGAGGATTGTTTCATGAACAAAAACCCTAACAACCAAATGCCTGTGTTAAGAGATGCGCCTGTGCTTAGAATTGAAAATCTTGAAAGCTATTATGGACCAATAATGGCAATTAGAGGCGTTAGCCTTGAAGTAAGAGAGGGGCAGATTGTCACTATCTTGGGAGCGAATGGTGCTGGCAAAACTACATTGTTAAAAACTATTTCAGGTGTGATGACTCCCGCCAAAGGTATTATCGAGTTAAATGGTGAGAATATTAGCACGCTTGAAGCCGATCAAATAGTAAAAAAACATATGGTACATGTGCCAGAGGGGCGTGAAATTTTCCCGCTTCTTAGTGTTGAAAAAAACATTTCCATTGGCGCTTATGTAAGAAAAGACAGGGAGGAAATTAAACGTGATGAGGAAATGGTTTATTCTTATTTCCCGATATTAAAAGAGCGAGCCAAACAGCAAGCAGGCACTCTTTCTGGTGGCCAACAACAAATGTTAGCGATTGCACGCGGCCTTATGGCAAAGCCAAAGATTATGTTGCTTGATGAGCCAAGCCTTGGCCTCTCGCCGCTTTTGGTTGAAGAAATTTTCACCATTTTAAAGCGGCTAAATGTTGAGCAAAAAGTCACCATGGTTTTAGTTGAGCAGAACGCAAAAGTTGCGCTTGATGTCGCGGATTATGGTTATGTAATGGAATTAGGTCGTATTGTTATGGCTGATGATGCAGATAAGTTAGAAAATTCTAAAGATATTCAGGCCTTTTATCTTGGGGTGAGGCAAGATAATGAACGTGGTCAGCGTCGCTATAAGCAAAGGAAAACTTGGCGATGAGTGATTTAGAAAAAACAAGAATACCTACTCAAGTAATTCCAGCTCAAGAAATAATTGATGGCGTGTCCACCAATAAGGATTTATTTAACGGCCCTTATTATGTTGATGGCTGTGATACTATTACAAAATTATTTGCGCTTAGGTGCAAACAGCTTGGTAAAAAAACTGCCCATCGTGAGAAACACCTTGGCATTTGGCATGATTATTCATGGCAAGCTTATTTTTCTCACGCCCGCAAAATTGGCCTTGGGCTTTTAACATTAGGCTTAAAGCGAGGCGACACAGTTTCTATCCTTTCAGAAGATAATAAAGAATGGCTTTATTGCGATATGGGTGTGCAGTGCGTTGGGGCAATTACCTCGGGTGTTTACACCACTGATTCGCCTTCTCAGTTGGCATATTTAATTAATGATTCTGGTTCAAAATTTCTCTTTGTTGAAAATGATGAGATGTTAGACAAATATCTTGAGATTAAAGATGAAGTGCCGACTTTAGAAAAAATCATTATTTATAATCGAGATGGTTTGCATGATTTTAAAGATAAAAAGGCACTTTTTCTTGATGAGCTTTATGATTTGGGTGAAAAATATCATCAAACTAATCCAGAAGTCTTTGATGCTGAAATAACTAAATCCACCCCTGATGATGTTGCATTGTTAATCTATACCTCTGGCACAACAGGTCAGCCAAAGGGGGCAATGTTATCAAATGAAAATATTATTTTTGCGGTGGCATCTTCTCTCCATGTTCTGCCCTATTCAGAAGGGGACAACCAGCTTTGTTTTCTCCCCCTTTGCCATGTGCTAGAGCGCTCAAGCTCAGTTTATTCACCTATTGCCAACAAGACTATTGTTAATTTTGTTGAAAGCACCGAGACAATATTTGATAATTTACAAGAAGTAGCGCCAGATGTTTTCACCGCCGTTCCGCGTGTGTGGGAGAAGATTTTTTCTCGCGTGGCTCTAATGGCACAAGATGGAACAGATTTTGGCAAATGGGCTTATAACAAGGCGCTAAAAACAGGCCTGCAACGTGCTGAATATTTGATACAGAGCAAACCAGTTCCATTTTTGATTGAAGCAAAATATCGTTTTTGGGACTTTTTTGTGTTTACCAATTTACGCCGTATGCTGGGCATGAATAATTTACATCGGGCAATAACTGGTGCTGCGCCAATTTCACCCGATTTGCTAAAATATTATCGAGCTATCGGGGTTAATCTAGTTGAAGGGTTGGGGCAGACCGAGGGCGCTGGCATTACCTCAATAAATACTTTAGCAAAAAATAAAAACGGCACGGTTGGCCCTGCAATCCCTGGTGTGCATATTCGTATTGCAAAAAATGGTGAAATTCAATTTAAGGGAGCAAATGTTTTCCCTGGATATTGGCAAGCACCTGACAAAACCAAAGAGACAATGACAAAAGATGGTTATCTAAAAACTGGCGACGTTGGAGTTTTAGATGATGATGGATTTTTAAAAATTACAGGCCGCTTAAAAGATATTATTATCACAGCAGGGGGTAAAAATATCACTCCTTCTGAAATTGAAAATAAGTTAAAAGCCAGCGCTTATATTTCTGATGCGGTGGTAATTGGTGATAAGCGCAAATATCTCACTTGTTTAGTGATGATAGATCAAGAAAATGTAGAAAAATTTGCACAAGACAAAAAAATACCGTTTAATGACTTTGCTTCTTTATGTGCGGCCAAAGAAGTGCAAGAGCTTATTGGCTCAACAATTGAGGCTGTTAATCAGGATTTTGCTAGGGTTGAGCAGATAAAGAATTTTGCGCTTATTGACATAATCTTAACAGCAGAAGATGATGAACTTACAGCTACTATGAAATTAAAGCGATCATTTGTAGAGAAAAAATATAAACCACTAATCGATAGCTTATATAAATAACATTCATAAAGGGAGAAAAATATGAATATTTTGAAGAAACTTACGGCAGCGCTGGCAATTTCTGCCTCGCTGATTGCAGGCGCTTATGCGCAACAAGGGGTAACAGATACAGAAGTCGTCATTGGTTCAAACTCTGATCTATCAGGTATTTTTGCAGCCTTTGGTGCGCCATCGGTAAAAGCTGCGCAAATGTATTTTGATGAAGTTAACGCCAATGGTGGTGTGCATGGACGGCAAATTAAATTTGTTGTTGAAGATCACGCCTATTCATTGCCAAAATCGGTTCAAACTGTAAATAAGCTGGTCAATAAAGACAAGATTTTTGCTATGTTCTTGCAAATTGGCACACCAATGAATATTGCCTCTTTCAAATTGCTTGAGCCTAAGGGAATTCCAAATGTCTTTCCTATGACTATGGCAAGACAATTGGTTGAAGAGCCTATTGCTCTGCGTTTTTCACCAGGTGCATCTTATTATAAGCAAATTCAAACTGGCGTTAAATATCTTAACGAAACAAAGGGTGGAAAAAACATTTGCGCTATGTATATTCCAAATGATTTTGGCATGGAGATCAAAGAAGGCTCTGTTGATATAGCAGCTGAAATGGGTCTAAACTTTGCAGCAGAAACTACTCATAAACCAGATGATGCAGACTTTGTTGGTGCTATTTCTAAACTTAAAGAAGCAAATTGTGAAATCATAACAATGGCTCTTGGTGTGCGCCAAACTATTACAGCTTACGGCACAGCTAAAAAGCTTGGCTTCACAAATGCAAGCTTTATTAGCTCAGCCCCAGGCTTTCACTCAGTTATGGCAAAAGTTCCAGGCGGTGTAACCGAGGGTCTTTATGCAGCGGCTGTTTGGGCTGATATTTTACCACGTATGGACAACCCAATAGTTGGCCTATGGGCAAAAAGCTATATTGAAGCAACTGGTGAAAAACTACCAGGCACTGGTGCTGTTCTTGGTCGTGCAGGTGCAGAAACTCTAGTTCGTGGGCTTGAAGCTGCGGGCAAAGATTTAACAGCTGAAAGCTTTAGAAAAGGCCTAGAAAGCCTAAATTATAAAGATGAAATTCTTGATGCTCAAATGACACTGTCAGCAACAGATCATGAAGGCATTGATGAGGTTATTGTTTCTGTAATTGAAAATGCTAACTGGAAAGAAGTTTTCCGCCAATAGTCTTTTAAAATTTAAAATAAAATAAAGGCGCTTCTCGTTAAAGGAAGCGCCTTTTTATCTATAAGAGAAGCAGCTTTTTTTACAGCTTCTTCACAATAACATTGCCAACCGAATAGCCTGCGCCAAATGAGCAGATAATTCCAAGTGCGCCTTTTTCTAAATCTTGGCTATATTGTGCAAAGGTAATGATTGAGCCAGCGGAAGATGTGTTTGCATATTCTTGTAAGATATTTGGTTGCTCATTTGGCTCTGGCACTCTGCCTAAAACCTTGCGTCCAATCATATCATTCATTGATTTGTTAGCCTGATGAAGCCAAAGCCTTTTAATGTCAGTAATTGCAATATTTTGCTCTTTTAAATGCTCAACTATTAGGTTTGAAACCATTGGCACTACTTCTTTAAAGACTTTTCGACCATTTTGCATAAATTGCATATCACGCTTATCCTCCATTCCATTGGGATAAGAGCGGCGTAAAAAACCAAAATTATTTCTAATATTATTTGAATATTGTGTAGCGCATTTTGTGGCAATAATTTCAAATTGATTGTCGCCATTTGCAATTTCAGCTTTCTCAATCACAACTGCCGTGCAGACATCACCAAAGATAAAGTGACAATCTCTATCTCGCCATTCAACATGACCTGAGCAAATTTCAGGATTAAGCATTAAGACAGATTTTGCTGAGCCAGATTTAATCATATCGGCAATAACCTGCATGCCAAAAGTAGCCGAAGAGCAGGCAACATTCATATCAAAGCCAAAGCCTTTAATGCCCAAAGTGCTTTGCACCTCAATTGCAATTGCTGGATAAGCGCGCTCAAAATTTGAAGCTGCAACAATTACGCAATCAATGTCTTTTGCTTGCTTGCCTGCTTTTTTAAGTGCTTTTTTTGCGGCATTAACGGCCATTTCAGCCATGATGGATAATTCACTATCTTGGCGTTTTTCTAAAATAGGGTGCATAATTTCTGGGTTAAGAATACCAGATTTATTCATCACATGGCGGCGCTCAATTCCCGAAGCTTTAAAGATAAATTCTTCACTAGAATATGGCACAGGCTCTCGCTCACCCTTAGCAATCTCTGTTGCATATTTTTCATTTTGTAAATCAGCATAGGCGTTAAATACTTTTACCAACTCCTCATTTGAAATTACTTCCTCAGGGGTGAAAACCCCAACTCCAGAAATTACTATTTTTGTCATTAAATATACCTTTGTAATAAATTTAGACTAAAAACTCTTTAAGCTGTCGAGCAACTAGTTGATTTTTTAGCGTTACATAATCTGGAAGGCCATTTTTATATGGCGGATAATCTTCACCTAATATCAACGGCTCTAAATATTGCCGACAAGCGGGAGTGATTGAAAATCCATCATCAGAAATAAATTCCCTTGGCATGAATTTTTCAACATTTGCTACCTCGCTAAGCGGCGCTTTGCCAATTTCCCACTGATATGGATTATTAGAAATTCGCTTAATGGTTGTCATTATTGAACTTTCCCCCTTAAGCGCCATTTCTACTGCCGACTTGCCCACAGCATAGGCCTGCTCAACATCGGTTTTTGAAGCTATGTGGCGTGCCGCCCTCTGTAAATAATCAGCTACCGCCCAATGAAATTTATAGCCCAAAGCATCTTTTATCATATTTGCAACAACTGGTGCCGCGCCGCCTAATTGGGCGTGACCAAAGGCGTCACGAGTTCCTTGTTCGGCTAAAAACTTACCATCTTCATATTGCGCACCTTCTGATACAATAATGGTGCAATAGCCATGGCTTTTTACTTTCTTATCGACTAGCGCCAAAAATTTCTTTTGGTCAAATTTAACTTCAGGAAATAAAATAACCACAGGAATATTATTTTTTTCATCTGCCGCCAGCGCGCCCGCCGCTGCTATCCAGCCAGCATGCCGCCCCATAACTTCAAGCACAAAAACCTTGGTAGAAGTTTTTGCCATTGAGGCAACGTCAAAGCTAGCTTCACGGGTTGAAATGGCTACATATTTTGCAACTGATCCAAATCCAGGGCAGTTATCGGTTATAGGTAAATCATTATCAACGGTTTTTGGTACATGAATTGCCTGAACTGGAAAACCAAGATTTTTAGATATTTGTGAAACCTTATAACAAGTATCAGCACTATCCCCGCCACCATTATAAAAGAAATAACCAATGTTATGAGCCTTAAACACTTCAATCAGACGCTCATATTCAACCCTGTTCTCATCTATCCCCTTAAGCTTAAAACGACATGAGCCAAAAGCACCAGATGGAGTATAACGAAGCGCGGCAATATCTTTATCGCTCTCAAGGCTTGTATCAATCAAATCTTCTTGCAAGGCGCCAATAATACCATTTTTTCCAGCAAAAACATTACCAATTTTGTCACTATATTTGCGAGCGGTTTCAATTACTCCACAAGCAGAAGCGTTAATAACAGATGTTACACCGCCCGATTGGGCATAAAAAGCATTTTTTAGCATTTAAAATTTCCTATTTTGTCTGACTTTGACCCATTTAACAAAAACACTCAAGAAATATGAGTGGTTTTTGTAGTTTTTATCATTATACTTAAATCTGGTGCTGGACGTGAGCGAAAAAGCCCCATAAATAGAATAAGTTTTTATTGACCTTAATGGAGAAATATCATGGCAATTCGAGTAGCAATCAATGGTTTTGGACGCATTGGACGTTTAGTCCTTCGCTCTTATATGGAGGCAGGGCGCAAAGATATAGATTTTGTAGCAATCAATGACCTTGGCTCAACTCAAGATAATGCACATTTGCTAAAATATGACAGTGTGCATGGTCGCTATCCTGGTGAAATCACTGCAACCGATGATAGCATCACAGTTGATGGTGACACAATGAAAGTTCTTAGTGAGCGTGACCCTTCAAAACTGCCTTGGAAAGAATTAGATATTGATATTGTGTTTGAATGCACAGGGATTTTCAACGCAAAAGAAAAAGCTATGGTGCATATTAACACTGGTGCTAAACGTGTTCTTGTTTCTGCTCCTTCAGCTGGCGCAGATAATACAATTGTTTATGGTGTAAATGATGATACTCTTTCATCTAGCGATATTATTGTTTCAAACGCTTCATGCACCACAAATTGCCTCTCACCTGTTGCATCAGTGCTAAATGATAGCGTTGGTATTGTGCAAGGATTTATGACTACTATTCACTCTTATACTGGCGATCAACCAACTGTTGACACTTTGCATAGTGATTTATTTCGTGCTCGTGCAGCAGCAGTTAACATGATACCAACCTCAACGGGTGCAGCAAAAGCTGTTGGCTTGGTTTTGCCTAAACTTGCTGGCAAGCTAGATGGCGTGTCTATTCGTGTTCCAACCCCAAATGTTTCACTAATTGATTTAACCTTTAATGCTGGTAGAGCAACTTCAATTGAAGAAATTAACGAGTTGATGAAAACAGCTAGTGAGGGCAAGCTAAAAGGCATACTTGGTTATAACGATGAAAAGCTTGTTTCAAGCGATTATAATCACTCACCGCTTAGCTCAACATTTGATGCAACTGGCACCAAGGTTATTGATGGCACGCTGGTTCGTGTTGTAGCATGGTATGATAATGAGTGGGGCTTCTCAAATCGCATGAGCGACACTGCAATTAAAATTGGCAAACTTATTTAAAAGTTAGGACGTAAAATGGCACGTATTTCTTTAAGACAATTACTCGATCATGCCGCCGAAAACGACTATGGCATGCCAGCGTTTAACATCAATAATATGGAGCAGGTTATTGCGGTTATGGACGCGGCAAGCCAAACTGGCTCTCCTGCTATTATGCAAGCCTCACGTGGTGCAAGAAAATACGCCAACGACCTTATGCTAGAGGCTATGGTATCAGCAGCTGAGAAAATCTATCCGCATATTCCAATTTGCCTGCATTTGGATCATGGTAATGAAGCAGCAACTTGTGTTAGTGCTATTCAGCATAGTTTTTCTTCTGTGATGATGGACGGCTCGCTTGAAGCCGATGGAAAAACTCCAGCCTCTTATGAATATAATATGGGTGTTACCAAACAAGTTACCGACATTGCCCACATGGTTGGTGTTTCTGTTGAGGGTGAATTAGGTGTGCTTGGAAGCCTTGAAACTGGCGAGGGTGAAAAAGAAGACGGGCATGGATTTGAAGGAAAGCTTGATAAAGACATGCTTTTGACAGACCCAGACCAAGCCGTTGATTTTGTTAAACAAACTAAATGTGATGCCTTAGCAATTGCTATGGGAACTTCTCACGGTGCATATAAATTCACCCGCAAACCAACGGGTGATATTTTGGCAATGGACGTAGTTGAAAAAATTCATGCCAAATTACCAAATACCCATCTAGTTATGCATGGCTCAAGTTCTGTGCCGCAAGATCTGCTTGAAATTATCAATGAGCATGGCGGAGCAATACCTGAAACCTATGGCGTGCCAGTAGAAGAAATTCTCAAGGGCATTAAACATGGTGTTCGCAAAGTTAATATTGATACAGATCTCCGCCTTGCGGCAACTGGGCAAATTCGTACAGTTCTGGACGAAAATAAGGCCGTGTTTGATCCACGAGCTTATTTAAAACCTGCACGTGAAGCGATGCAAAAACTATGTGCAGCGCGTTATGAAATGTTCGGCTCAGCTGGCATGGCACAAAAAATTACACCAATTTCTTTGAGTGACATGGCAAAACGCTATTCATCTGGTGAGCTTGACCCAAAGATATCTTAATGGAATTTCTTAAAGGAAATTATTTTGACTAAAAGAGAAATCCTAATCGCTCCATCTATTCTTTCTGCTGATTTTGCAAAATTGGGAGAAGAGGTTCGCGCCATTGATAAGGCAGGGTGCGATTGGGTTCATATTGATGTGATGGACGGGCATTTTGTGCCAAATATTACCATTGGTCCAGACGTAGTTAAAGCGCTTCGCCCTCATAGCAAAAAAATCTTTGATACGCATTTAATGATTGAAAATCATGATAAATATATCGAAGATTTTGCCAAGGCTGGCTCTGATTATATTTCTGTACATGCAGAGGCAAGCACGCATCTTGATCGCTCCATTCAATTGATAAAATCATTTGATGTAAAAGCAGGCGTGGCGCTAAACCCGCATACACCGCTAAACGTGCTTGATTATATATTAGATAAAATTGATCTGGTTATTATCATGTCGGTAAATCCAGGTTTTGGTGGGCAGAGCTTTATACCACAAACTTTGCAAAAATTACGTGATTTAACCGCCATGATTGGTGAGCGTGATGTTAGAATTGAGGTAGATGGTGGGGTAAACTCGCTAAATGCCAGTGAAATTGTAAGTGCCGGGGCAGATGTTTTGGTTGCAGGTTCGGCTACATTTAAGGGTGGTAGATATAAAGAAAATATCGCCGCTATCCGTGCTGCAGCAAATCTTGGTTTTGCTTAGCAAGCTTTGGCTTTGGTTAGAAAATTTTGGTTTTAATAAAATAAGCATTTAAAATGGACGTTGATGAAAATAACATAAAAGTTAAAAAGCCAATTTCTGATAATGCCAAAAGAGCATTAGCAGAAGCAAAGAAACGTCATGATGCCAAGCTAGCTAAAAATGCAAAACTAGCAAAAGAAATAAATGGAAGAAAAGGGCTTGAGCCAACCCGCTATGGTGATTGGGAAGTGAAGGGCATTAGCTCAGATTTTTAATCTTTTTTACAGCAGCTCTTGCTTATCTAAAATTATACTAAGACAACTATATTATCATTTGGATAAAAAATTAACTATTATCTCTAAATTATTGAGGTTGCCGATGGTTAAAACATGTGATCCAGCAAAAACGAGCGAGCGCTCTCATTGACTATTTGTAATATCTGCCCAGAAATAGGATTTCTTGCTATTTGTGTAACAAGCGCAACATTTTTATGTGCTGTAGCTAGGAATAAAGTTATAAAATTGAAATACAAAGCCAACATTATCATGCAGCTAATTAGTTTTAACCTTCTCATTAAGGGAGGTTAGCTCTTTATCCAAAACCAAACCTTACCTGAACTGGCACTATCCAGCCCACCAATAATATCAAGCAAATTGAATTTGATAATGATTACAAGATGTTATTGTGCAAACATTCTATTATATATGTTTGGTTTTGTTCTCGCTAAAAAATAGCGAGAACTTGATGATTTATAATAATTAGAATTTAAAGTTTAAGCCAGCCCTAACAATGCTTGCAGAATTGGTGAAACCATATAATTCTTCATTATTGGTATAACTTTGATGCTCAGGAAATTGCATTTGTAGATATTCAATCTTTGTCGACAAATTATCTGATAAAGCATATTCTACCCCACCACCAAAAACCCAACCTGTATGAATATTATCATTATAGGTATTTTGAGTGGCATCATTATCACCAAGGATTATTTCATTTGTTTGCATAAAAGACAAACCAGCGGTTCCATAGATCATAACATTATCAAAAGCATAACCTACACGAGGGCGCAAGCTACCCCATAGGCCAGCATATTTGCTTTTCCAAATATGCCCATCCCACATATCCAACTTATCTGGGGCTTGGAAATTCATCATTCCCAAATCACCTTCAATGCCGATAATTATATTATTATCTAATTGATAATTATAACCTGCAGTAACAGAAGCCAGATAGCCAGCTAGGCTATTTGTTTCTGTTGTTGGATGATCATCACCCGCTCGATCATAAAAAGTACTTGAATTACCCCAACCGCCGCCAACACTGGCACCAAAATAAAATCCTGACCAGCGCTCACTATAACTAACATTAGATAATAAGTTATTATAATCAGGAGACTCTGCTCCATTAGAAATTGTAGATTGCGCATTGGCGCCAGAAATTGCCAAAACAAAGGGCATTAAAAAAATGCCTCCCGAATAACAGCCTTTTAGTGCAGGATTTTTTGCCATATTGGCCTGCTTTATTAAATTGAACTCCCCACTGCTCAACCCTACTATTTTTTTGGATAATTTTTTCAATTTATCCCTCCTAAAATTAAGTATTGATTGAACCTTTACTAATTTCTGCAAATCAAATTCATTTGCAGAAACTTAAGTGTTTCAATCAAATTAGGTGGGAGAGTGTTTTCTTTATGATGACTTCATGTTTCTTTATGTCAAATTCATGTCAATCTTATGTTAATCTAATGTCCTTTTTGTGATGGCGGGATTGAGGTAAATTTCTACTTGAGGATCAAAAAGAAAACTAACTTGGAGCAAGCTAGCTAAAAAACCACAGAGCCCTAAAGCCGTATGCACTACCGCAGTAAGCTTTATCCTGAAGGGAAGCCCAAAGAAAGAAAGCTCGTTTTGCGTAAGCCTGCCCAAAGCTCGAAGAGCGTAGGGTGGTGGAGCCAGCATGCGCTTCCGCAGTAATCTTTAGCTTGCGAGGACGCGCCAAAGAAGGAAGGTCCGTGGCGTAAGCCAGCCGAAGCCGAAGGCGTAGGGTGGTGGAGCCAGACGGGATCGAACCGACGACCTCTTCGCTGCCAGCGAAGCGCTCTCCCAGCTGAGCTATGGCCCCACTTTTTAATTTTGCTAATTTATTGGGCTAGCAAAATCAGTCCTTATCATTGCAATAATATATGCAATAATTTATTCGTCTCTAGTATTAGTTGGCACGCCAAGGTCTATTTTGGCATCATCATCATCAACTTCTAAAAATGTGTCTTGCTGATCTGCATTAACATCATCATCAACTTCTACTTCAACATCATCAACATCAGGAATATCTTCAACAATATCTTCTTCTGCTTCTTCTAGTGAAATTGTATCTGGATCAATTACAATATCATCAGTTTCAACTATTGGTTTAACAACTGGTTCGACTTTTTCTTCTTTAACTTTAGTGGTGGGGGTAGAAGCAATCACAAATTCTTCTCCACAACCTGGGCAGATGATAGGATCACGACCAAGATCATAAAATTTCATCTCGCAACTTTGACACTGACGCTTTGTGCCTTTTTCAAAACTTGCCATTTCATTCCCTTATAAAAATATAATATCTTAAACGTTTCGGTTAGAGGAGAATACTAACCTGTGTCAAATGTAAAATGATTTATTTTACCAATTTTAATATATGCTATAGAAAAACTACTAAATAAATAGTTTTTTCTAAATATAAGGCATAAAATGATCATTGCAGTAGATGGCCCAGCAGCTTCTGGCAAAGGAACGATAAGTAAAGGACTTGCAGAATTATATAATTTGCCTCACTTAGATACTGGTCTTTTATATCGCGCTGTTGGCTATGCTATGCTTGATAAGTTAGAGGATGATAATTTCGAGAATTTAGCAATTGATACAGCTAAGACAATTAATTTAAAAAATCTTGATGCTGAGCTGCTTGGCACGCCTGAAGTGGCCTACGCGGCTTCAAAAGTTGCAAAAATAGAAAATGTTCGTTCGGCCTTGAGGCAATTTCAAATTGACTTTGCTAAACAAAAAACAGGCGCAATTCTTGATGGCCGAGATATTGGCACTAAAATCTGCCCTAATGCTGATGTAAAATTCTATATTACCGCAACACCGCAAATAAGAGCCAAAAGACGCACATTACAGCTTTTAGAAAAGGGATTAGATGTAAAGGAGAGTGATATTTTGGCTCAAATCATTGCTCGTGATGAAAGTGATAAAACAAATCCTGCCGGAAATTTTTATAAAAGCCAAAATGCGCACTTGCTAGATAGCTCACTTTTAGATATAGAGGGCGCACTTCGTAAGGCAAAAACGATTGTTGATGAGGTCATGGCAAGACAGGCTGGGTAATAAGTCTCAATAAATGAGCATAATATCCAAAATCAAACCTATTTTGTAACTATGAGCTAAAATAATTTGTCAATTTATTGACCGTTAATCTAGACGAAAAAATCGAAAATCCGAAAATTACTGAAACAAGCCATTTTGACTTGTAATTATAAGCCCTTTGCGCCGGGTCATCTTTTACTTTGTAAAAGATGTAACCTTAAGGGAATTACATATTCAAATTGGCATTAAACTAAACAGTCCGGCGTAAAACCATTGGAGTATATATGACACAGCAAACTGTGAGCACAGAAGATTTTGAAGCCCTTTTAATGGATTCATTTGTGGACAACGAGCCAATTGAAGGTGCGGTTGTCACGGGAACAATTGTTGCAATTGAAAAAGATTTAGCAATTATTGATGTCGGACTAAAAACAGAGGGGCGCGTGCCGTTAAAAGAATTTGGCGCTGCTGGCCTTGATGGCACAATAAAAGTAGGCTCAAAAGTTGAAGTCTATGTAGATAGAGTTGAAAACGCATCTGGCGAGGCAGTATTAAGCCGTGAAAAAGCCCGCCGCGAAGAAAGCTGGATTAGACTTGAAGCCCTTAGTGAAAAAGGGGAAAGAGTTGAAGGTAAAATCTTTAACGTTGTTAAGGGCGGCTACACTGTTGACCTTGATGGGGCAACAGCATTTTTACCACGCTCACAAGTTGATATTCGCCCAATCCGTGATA
>JALSJY010000242.1 GCA_026989045.1 Hyphomicrobiales bacterium
TAAAATCCTACCCAACTCTATCAAAAAGGTATACCGAACTTGTTTGTACAGCTGGGTTTCGTGAGGATGGTAGCTGGATCAGAATCTATCCTTCGCCATTTCGCTTCCTAAATGACGATCAACGGTATGGAAAATATCAGTGGATTGCTCTTGACTTGATAAAAAATAAAAAAGACCCTCGACCTGAAAGTTTCAGTCCAGCCAACATTGATGATATCGAATTGGGAGATAAAATTGGCACTGGTCAGGACTGGGCACATCGCAAGGAATTAGTACTTAAACCCAACACTATTCATACAAATTTGGAAACAATAATTTCGGGTGCAAAAGCCATGAAGTATTCCTTGGCAATCTTCAAACCGACTAAGGTTCTTGACCTGATTGTTGAAAATACAGAAAGTCAATGGGAAATTGGCAAGCTTGAAGCTGCAAAAGCTGCTTTGGATCAAGGTTCATTGTTTGATGAGAGTAACAACGATGATTTCAAAATCATGCCTAAACTTCCCTTTAAATTTAGCTATAAGTTTATTGATGACGCTGGCGTTGAAAGCACCTTAATGATTGAAGATTGGGAGATTGGGCAGCTTTTTTGGAATTGTCTAAAAGGTTCAACAAATGAAAAAGCGGTGGAGAAAGTAAGAGAAAAATATCTGAACGACTTCGTCAAAACAAAAGACCTTCATTTCTTTTTGGGTACAACGAGACAATGGCACTCTATAGCACCCAATCCATATTTAATTATTGGCACGTTTCATCCACCTAAAACTGATCAACTCTCGCTTCTATTGTAGAGCACCACCACAACAAAAAACGTGTTCGAGGTTTCTCAGCTACAGCCCACCATTCCCCCATTTTATTATAGTTAAAGTATAAATCGCATTTAGGTTTAATATTTAATGCTACCATTTTAATAGCTGGCAGACATTTTTGCTTGCTTAAAATTGACTTTTTCTCAATTAGAGCGGGGGGCGGCTGGTTTGAAATTAGATAAAGGGTAAAATTTAAACAAACTTGCATGTAATATTTAAAGAGCTATTTAGAAAGCCTTGATAAGATACTTTTGACGCAACAGCTAACTTTAGGTGATATTTTGTCAGAGTTAAAGATTTTTAAGTATTTTTTAAGCCATTTTGTTCGTGATGAGGAAGGTGTTGTAGCAGTAATTTTTGCTGTTTTACTTCTTCCAATCATAGCCTTTTCAGGTGCGGCAATAGACTATTCACAAGCTACATCGGTAAAAAATCAAATTCAGGTTGCAACCGATGCCGCTGCATTGGCCGCAGGTAGCGCATCATTGGAAACTAGTGATATCGAACTTTTAGAGGAAGTTGCAAAGAAAGTCTTTAATCAGTCAATGATAAACTCTGGTTTTGCTGGAATTATAGACATTGAAGTCACTCAAATAACTGATGGAGTGCAAGTAAGCGCCAATACAACAGTGCCAACTGGTTTTTTGAAATTGATTGGCTTGGATTATCTTGATATAAGCAGTTTTAGTGAAATAGTCGTATCCGCAACTCAAATAGAAATTGCACTTGTTTTAGATAATACTTTTTCTATGGATGGCTCAAAATTGAAGGCATTAAAAAAATCATCAGAACTATTAGTTAATTCAGTCATGCCTAAGGACGAAAGTGATAATGTAAAGCTTGCTTTGGTTCCATTTACTCAAGTTGTAAATATTGGGAAAGAAAACAAGAATGAGCCAGGGATCGATGTGCCAAACAATATTACAATTCCCCAGCCACCAGCTTGCAGAAATACATATCCAAATTCAACTCGAAAATGTGACCGTAAAAAAGTAACATATCAATGCGTTACTGATGGAGTGGCGTCCACATGCACTAGATGGAAATATTATAATTGCACTGGCTCTAGAGGAGATCCTGTTTGGAAATGCACGCCTCGCAGCCCTTACAAATTTAGATGGTTTGGAAATATGGGCTCACGTGACTATCCATTAAATACAAAAGATATTTCTTATGATACAGATAAAGTTCCTGGACTTTTAACACGCTGGAATCTATATTGGGCCTTAAGACCGATAACACGTTTGACTAATAAGAAAGATGTCGTTTTAAAAGCTATAGGTGACATGAGAACAACACGAAGCTCTCATTCATACACCTATATTCCAGCTGGGTTGATTTGGGGTTGGCGCTTGTTGTCAAATAAAGCGCCTTTTACAGATGCTAAGCCATATAGCGATGTTAATACAAAAGTAATGGTAATATTAACTGACGGAGCAAACACTCGCTCAACAGGCATAAGAAATTCTACTCAAAATTATACATGGATGCTAAATCAAGGTGCGCTGCCTTCCAACAAAAAGTCCTGGCATTATGGTGACGATATAGATGAAGCAAATAATTTGACACAAAAATTATGCAAAAATATTAAAAAAGAAAATATTATTGTTTATACAATCGCTTTCGACGTTACAGATAGTAAAATTAAAAAAATATTACAAAAATGTGCTGGCAATGGCGGAGAATATTTTGATGCAAGTAGTGAAAGTGAGCTTGAGGCAGCATTTAAAAGCATTTCCAAGGAATTATTAGACCTTCGTTTGACTAAATAATATGTAAAAAAGCATATAGAATATAACAAACGCTTGACCAAGTGATAAGTCTAGAATAAATCATGCTTGACCTTTAGTGATTTGATTTTATCAAGCCTTTTGGGGGTGTAGCTCAGTTGGTTAGAGCGCCGGCCTGTCACGCCGGAGGTCGCGAGTTCGAGTCTCGTCACTCCCGCCATTAGCAAGTCTTAGTGACATAGCGAACTTATAGTTGCTTATGCTAGCACCGATCTTGCGTGCCTAGCCTTGAACGGCAAGATTTGCAAGGAGAGCAGGGTGCCTTGTTTGCTCTGTTAGCTTCTTAAGCACAAATAGATGGGGCGCTTAGTTAACCATCTATTAAACAAATATAATTTTATCTAATGGATTAAAATAATTTTCATAAGTGTTTGATAAAATTCACCTTGAAATTATTATTATCAAGCTTGGCGATCATAGGTGGGCGCTTAAAGCTACGTTGGGGAAATTATGAAATCATATTTACAAAAGAAAATACAAAGACATTGTTTTAGATTTCTTATTTCAGACCAAAGTGGAGCATTTGCAGTATTTTTTGCACTTTTATTGCTTCCGTTATTAGCCTTGGCTGGCGCTATGGTAGACTATTCTCAGGCAACATCAATAAAGAATCAAATTCAAGCTGCAAGTGATGCTGCTGCATTAGCTGCTGGTAGTGCAACAGTAGAGAGCAGTGATTTTGATTATATAGAAGAAGTTGCTAATAAAGTTTTTGCTCAAAATATGGTGAATTCTGGGTTTACAGGAACTGTTAATATTGTAGTAACTTCTATTGCTGATGGGGTGCAAATTACAGCTGATACAACAATGCCAACTAGTTTTTTGAAGTTGGTTGGTATCACTAAACTTGATGTGGGTAGTTTTAGCGAGATAGCTGTGTCTGCTGCTCAGATAGAAATTGCACTAGTTTTAGATAATACTGGATCCATGATGGGTTCAAAATTGTCTGCATTAAAAAACTCAGCAAAATTGCTAGTTAACACAGTTATGAAAAGTGAAACTAACGAGAATGTAAAAATTGCACTGGTTCCTTTTGCTAGATATGTCAATATTGGTGTATCTAATCGTAATGAACCTGGAATTGATGTGCCAGCAGATTATTCCACTCCTCGCCCCCCATATTGCAGAAATACATATCCAAATTCCACACGTAAATGCGATCGAAAAAAAGAAACATATCAATGCGTTGTTGATGGTGTTCAAACTACCTGCACTAGGTGGAAATATTATAACTGCACTGGCTCCAGAGGTGCTCCTGTGTGGACTTGCACACCAAGGTCACCTAAAAATTTCAAATTTTATGGTTGTATGGGTTCGCGCGATAATCCATGGGATACACGCGATTCTAGTTATAATAGCAGGCCAGCACTTGGCCTTTTGAATGTGTGGTGTGGTAAGCCTCTAACCAGATTAACGAAAGATAAAGATGAAGTAATTGCTGGTATTAACGCTATGTCAGCAAAGGGATATACTTACATTCCCTCTGGTTTAAAATGGGGCTGGAGTTTATTATCTCAGGCATATCCATTCAATGATGCTTTACCTTATGATGTTGATAATAAAAAGGTTATGATTTTGATGACTGATGGAGAAAATACAAGATCAGCATCTTATCCAAAACATAATAATAGTAACACCAATGCAGCAAATTCTAAAACAAAACAGCTATGTAATAACATTAAAGACGAAGATATTATTGTTTATACAATTGCCTTTGAAGTAACTAATACTCAAATCAAGAATATTTTACAAGATTGCGTTGGTAATGGTGGTGAGTATTTTGATGCAACTAATGCTACTGACCTAGAGGCGGCATTTAAAAGTATTTCTAAGTCTTTATTAGATCTGCGCCTAACTAAATAAATGCAAGAAATCTATTTTGATTAAAACAAGCGCTTGACTTAATGTTAAGCCTGACGTAAATCGAGCCGACTTCTAAGAGATAGATTTGTTTTTATCGTTTTTAAATGGGGGTGTAGCTCAGTTGGTTAGAGCGCCGGCCTGTCACGCCGGAGGTCGCGAGTTCGAGTCTCGTCACTCCCGCCATTAGCAAGTCTTAGTGACATAGCGAACTTGGAGTTGTTTATGCCACGCCGGAGCTCCAAAGGAGCATAAGTGAGATGTCTTTATAAATTCCTACTCTAAATTTTAGTGAAATCAAAGTTAGAATTTCCTATGCCATGTCGTTCAACTGCACCATTGTTTAGGCAGCGAGAGCTCCAAGGGAGTGTGCAGACTATTTCAAAGCCTAAATCTTAACCTTTTATTACCTAATTAGTTAGCATTTTATTGATATTTCTTTTTTTCTAGCGCCTAATAAAGCTTGTTAATTTGACATGTAAAGGTGGTTCATTATGGGTAAATTCAAAAAACTATTATTGGCGAGTTCTGTTATGTGCTTTTCTTCGCTTGGCTTGGCATCTGGTTCGCAAGCACAGTCTGATTATTATGGAATTTCACCCTTTGAAGGTTTTTATGCTGGCGCTTATGTTGGTGGAATGCTTGACCCAACAGCTGTTACTACAGTTGGTGGCATGGCAGGTGTGAATTTTGTGCTAACAGATAACATTCTTGCAGGTGTTGAAATGCAGGGTGGAGCAACATTAAATGACCCAGCAACCTACGATGCTCTAATGTTAGGGCGTGTTGGTTATGAGTTAAATGACATGACCTTACTTTATGGTGCAGCTGGTGGCGGTGTGATAAATAACATTGGATCTTATGCAATTGGTGGTGGTGCTGAAATAATCGCAATAGATAATGTAGGCGTGCGTGCAGAAGCTTTAGGAACAGGAAGTTGGGGCGCAGGTTTAAATGCCTCAAAACTGACACTTGGTGCTATGTGGTACGTGCAGTAGCACTAAAAAACACAAATATAATACGCAATAAAAATGAAAGGCCTCACATGAGGTCTTTTTTGTCTTGAAACAGTTTTTTTGTTCTTGAAACAGTTGCAACGCTTTGATAAGCCGTGTTCTAACGAAATGATATGTGAGGTTAAACGAATCGTTTAATCTTGTGTTTTGTTTGCCTTTATTAAACAAGTTTAGGTTTAGCTATGAACGAATTACTCAGCGAGTATCTACCTATTATTATCTTTATCGCCCTTTCAGGGGTTATAGGCCTAGCTTTATTAGTTGCTCCTTTTATTATCGCCCACAAAAATCCTGACCCAGAAAAACTTTCCGCTTATGAATGTGGGTTTGAGCCATTTGATGATTCTCGAATGAAATTTGATGCAAGATTTTATCTGGTAGCGATTCTTTTTATTATTTTTGACCTCGAAGTTGCATTTTTATTCCCTTGGGCTGTCGCATTTAGAGATGTTGGTTGGTTCGGCTTTACTTCAATGATGATATTTCTGGTTATTTTGACCGTTGGCTTTATCTATGAGTGGCGTAAAGGAGCGTTAGAATGGGATTAAATGACACTCAAACTCTTGTTGCTCCCGCTCCAAAGGGTATTATCGATCCAAATACTGGCAAGTTAATTGGTGCTAATGATAAATTTTTTACCAATATTGATGATGAATTAGCTGATAAAGGCTTTTTGGTTACTTCCACTGATGAACTTATCAACTGGGCACGTACAGGCTCACTTATGTGGATGTCTTTTGGTCTAGCGTGTTGCGCTGTTGAAATGATGCAACTGGCTATGCCGCGTTATGATTGTGAAAGATTTGGCTTTGCCCCGCGTGGCTCGCCTCGTCAATCTGATGTGATGATTGTTGCTGGCACTCTTACCAATAAGATGGCGCCAGCTTTGCGTAAAGTTTATGACCAGATGCCAGAGCCGCGTTATGTAATTTCTATGGGTTCATGCGCTAATGGCGGCGGCTATTATCATTATTCTTATTCTGTGGTGCGTGGTTGTGATCGTATTTTACCTGTTGATATTTATGTTCCAGGTTGCCCCCCAACTGCTGAGGCTCTTTTATATGGCGTTTTAATGTTGCAAAAGAAAATCCGCCGCACTGGAACGATTGAGAGATAGTAATGAGTGAAGTTCTGAAAGATTTAGGTGAGCATATAGCAGCTAAGATGCCTCAAGCTCTTAATGGCTTCTCTGTTGCCTTTGGTGAATTAGAGCTTAGCGCGAAGCGCGAAGAAATTTTAACTTTATTGCAGTTTTTGCATGATGATACACAATGTCTTTTTATCAATTTAACTGATCTTGCAGGGGTTGATTATCCAGGCAGGGATCAACGCTTTGAGGTTGTTTATCATCTTCTTAGTCCAGTGAGAAACAATAGAGTTAGGATAAAAATCTTAACCGATGAAGAAACTCTTGTCCCCTCGGCTACTGATATTTTCCCAGGCGCTGATTGGTATGAGCGCGAAGCCTATGATATGTTTGGTATTTTATTCTCTGGTCACCCAGATTTACGTCGCCTTCTTACAGATTACGGCTTTGATGGCTATCCTTTGCGCAAAGATTTCCCAGTCAGCGGTTATGTTGAATTACGTTATGACGAAGAGCAAAAAAATGTTGTTTATGAGCCAGTGAAATTAACGCAAGAATTTCGCACCTTTGATAATCTCTCACCATGGGAGGGCACAGATTATGTTCTTCGTGGTGATGAAAAAGCGAAAAGTTGAGGGCTGGTAATGGCTGAAGCACAAATTCGCAACTTTAACATTAACTTTGGACCACAACACCCTGCAGCGCATGGTGTTTTACGTATGGTGCTAGAGCTTGATGGAGAGGTTGTAGAGCGGGTAGATCCACATATTGGCCTGTTGCACCGCGGCACAGAAAAGCTAATTGAGCAGAAGACTTATCTGCAGGCTGTGCCATATTTTGATCGCCTTGATTATGTTGCGCCAATGAACCAAGAGCATGCCTATGCTTTGGCAGTAGAGAAATTACTAGATATTAAAGTGCCAATGCGTGGCCAGTTAATTAGAATTCTTTATTCTGAAATTGGTCGTATCCTCTCGCATATGCTTAATATTACCACACAAGCGCTTGATGTTGGCGCTCTTACGCCACCTGTTTGGGGCTTTGAAGAACGCGAAAAGCTGATGGTGTTTTATGAGAGAGCTTGTGGCTCTCGCATGCATGCTGCTTATGTTCGTCCCGGCGGAGTGCATCAGGATTTACCGCAAGATTTAATTGATGATATTGAGGCTTTTTGTGATCCTTTCTTAAAAGTTTGCGATGATATTGAAACATTGCTAACGGGCAATCGTATTTTTAAACAACGTAATGTTGATATTGGAACTGTTTCATTAGCAGATGCGTGGAAATGGGGATTTTCTGGCGTGATGGTGCGTGGTTCTGGCGCTAAATGGGATTTGCGCAAAAACCAGCCTTATGAATGTTATGACAAGTTTGATTTTGATGTTCCAGTTGGTAAAAATGGTGATAATTATGATCGTTATCTCATTCGCATGGAAGAAATGCGCCAATCTGTTAAAATAATGCGCCAGTGTATCACTATGATGAATAGCTCTGAGGGTAAAACAGCAGTTTCATCAATGGATGGAAAAATTGTGCCGCCAAAACGCCAAGATATGAAACAATCGATGGAATCACTAATCCATCACTTCAAATTATTTTCTGAAGGTTATAAAGTGCCAAAAGGTGAGGTTTATGTCGCCGTTGAAGCACCAAAAGGGGAGTTTGGAGTTTATCTTATTTCAGATGGTTCAAACAAACCCTATCGCTGTAAAGTAA
>JALSJY010000243.1 GCA_026989045.1 Hyphomicrobiales bacterium
CTTTGCGCCAGTTCCTACTCAGTAAAGCCGATGAAGCATGCAACTTATAAGTTTGCTGTTCTGGATTGCCACGCTCACTATGTTTGCTAGCAAAGACGTTGGTGGAATGATTTCTAGCATGAAAATTTATATTTTGCCTAGAAATCACCTAATTTTCAGCTTTTTTGTGTCACATTGATTTTGTTTACCTCATGTCAACGTTAATTTTTTATAATGCATTAAGTTGGCAGTTTATCTTTTTTAAAATTTATTGCCAAATGCGTGTTATATTTAGTTGTGAGTAAAATATATGGCCCAGAAGAATTTGGGGCTTAGAGCAAGAAAAGCTCAAAGCACTTTATCATTTATTCAGATGTCGCTTGCGGGATTTGTTGTTATTTCCTCTTTTTTTGGAGCAGTCATTGCTACGAAAAACCCTGAGGGGAGTGGCGGCATTAGCATTGATAATCAATTATATTCTGGCTCGCTTATTTCATCTGTAAGCGATGAGATTATCACCGGCTCGATTAGTAACAGTTTTTCTAAGAATTTTTATGGGCCAAATAGAGCTGAAAAAACTTCTCGAATTCGTCCTGAGACTGATATTGTTGAATTTGCTTCAGCTTTTCAAGTAGCTCGGACAAGGATTGCAAGTTTACGTAAGAAAGATGAACCTGCTCAGCAATTACCAAGCCGTATTGCACAAAGTTTTAATGCAAAAAAACAACAACAGATTACACGAGTTGAAGTTGCAACCATTGATGCAAATCTTATGTCAGCTGCACTTGATGCAATTTCAAAAATTGATAATAGCGCTAGTGATAAAAACCTTCCAAACCCGCTTATTGCTTCAAAAACCCTTGCTTATGCGCGTGCAAATACGCCAGCAACAGTGTTTAAGTCTCCATCATCCATGAAGGTTTCTAAAAAACAATTGAAATGTTTATCAACGGCGATTTATTTTGAAGCGCGAGGTGAGCCTTATCGTGGGCAGGTGGCTGTGGCGCAAGTCATACTTAATCGTGTTAAGCATAAGCTTTATCCGAATTCAATTTGTGGTGTGGTTTATCAAAATCAGCAAAAGCGCAATGCTTGTCAATTCTCGTTTGCTTGTGATGGTATAAGAGACAGGGTAACAGAGAAAAAGGCTTGGGCTGAGGCAGAGGAAATATCTAGAAAAGTAACAAATGGCTTAATTTATTTAACCGAGGTGTCTAATGCGACGCATTATCATGCTAATTATGTTAATCCAAAATGGGCTAGAAAAATGCAACGCTTAACGGTGATTGGGTTGCATAAATTTTACCGCTTTAAAAAAGGATGGTCTTGGTCTTAAGGAGAGGATTGGGCTAATTTATTCAAGTGTTACAATCGAGTTGCCTTGTTGTATTGTGGTTGAAGTCCAGCCATTATTTATTATCCAAATAGTTTGAGTAGCAGGAATTTTTGGCAGTTTAATTATTTTTGGCTGAAGTGTTTCATATTTAAGTATTTCTTTCTTTGGAATATTTGTGTTAATTTTTGAAAAAAATTGAGTCCCACCAATATTAAATAACTGCGTTAGTTTTGAAGTGTTTATAAAATTATAGGGCTTTGTAATATTATAAGTTGAGATGTTGGCAAAGCTTGCAGAGGCAAGTGGTGCAAAAAAAATAAAAACAATGTAAAAATAGAATTTTTTCAATCCATTATCCTTCAAGTATCAACTCGTAGGCAAATATATTACCCAATATATTGCTAAGTAAATTTGTTATAAAATTATCAACTAAATTTTGGTGCTAAAGCAAAGCGCAATTATAATTTATGTTTAATGCGCCAAGAGCTAGGATTGAATGCTCATATTTAATTTTTCAAAAGCAGTGATAAAGCGTTTTTGTGCTTCTTGAGTTGGCCAAGGCTGAATTAGATTTTTAAAATTCTCAATGTCAAAACTTGGAATTAGCGGTTTGCCAAATAATTTACCAGCTTCATCTTTGTCAAATCCTGCTAGATGAGTTGCCTCAAAAAATGCAGCCTGATTATCAGCGCTTTTTATAGCTTTTTTTAATTTTTGGCTTGGGGAAGGAGCAAGGGAAAATCGCAAGTGAATTGCGCTTAAAAGTGAGTTTTCTAAACTTTTATAATTTCCCCCCATTGCTACTTTAAAGGGAGAAATAATATCGCCCATTACATATTCAGAGGCATCATGTAAAAGTGCGTAAAGCATTGAAATATCATCAGCATTTTGGTTTTGGCTCTTAAATAATTCTAAAACCAGAACTGAATGTTGCGCTACAGAAAAGCTATAATCCCCATTGGTCTGTCCATTCCATCTGGCAACTCTTGCAAGGCCATGTGCAATGTCAATCAACTCAACATCAAATGGTGATGGGTCGAGTAAATCAAGGCGGCGGCCTGAAAGCATGCGTTGCCAAGCACGAGTTTTTTTAATAGCCATTTATTTTCACTTAATATTTGATTCTTTTGCTAAATGATAATATGCCCAATCGGGTAGAGCAAGCTGAACTGGTTTATCATTGATTTTGACTGTATCAATATTGTTGATTTTATCAATTCTTACAAAGCCGATTGCCTGATTGTTAGCAACCTGTCCTATAATTCCAACCTGTTTGTTATCAATTTCTATTTTTGTGCCTTTTTGCGCCTCTATATTTGAAACAAGCATAGGTCTGCGTCGTATTTCTGCTTTATGTTGCATGCGTGAGACTATTTCTTGACCGATATAACAGCCTTTTGAAAAGTCCACTGCCTTTAATATATCCATGCCAATATCGTGCGGGAAATATTTATCTGGCTCAAAATCTTCACCAAGCTCACTAACTCCTGCTTTTATACGAAGAGTGGTGAAAATATCATCATTTAGCCAGTTGTTTGTTTTTTCTTTTGTCGCAATGATTTGAAAGCCTAGGTTTTTATGTCTTGGGTCTTTGAATGAAATATCAAGGTTTGGGTTTTTGCTGCAAAAGCCAATTTTGTGGCTTTCGCTTAGATCGGTTATTTCAACCTCAGAGCGCATTTTATAAAGTGACATACGCTTTAAGAAGGCATTTTTTATTGAAATATGCACATCAAGCCAAAAAGCCTTATCAAAATAAATCGCTAAGCCCTCTGCCTGAATTTTTCCTTGTGGGGAGAGTAATGCCCACCAAAGGGGAGTTTTTTCACCTTTAATAAAATCTGCACTAAGGGTTGAGTTTAATAATTTACTGGCATCAGCGCCAGAAATGCGAATTGGGACACGATTTTGTCGAAAATACAGTGACATATATTTGCTCCTAGCTTATGAATATAATTATTCAATCAGCTTTAAGTTTAAGGAAATAGAATGGCTCATTATGATGTAATTTTCAAGAATGGCATATTAGTAAATCATGATGGCGTGAATAATAATGATATTGGGGTGATTGGTGAGAAAATTGCAAACATCGGATTGAGTGAAAATGACACTGCTAATGAGGTGATTGACTGCACGGGTTTGCATATTCTACCTGGTGTTATTGATAGCCAAGTGCATTTTCGTGAACCCGGCTTAGAGCAGAAAGAAGATTTGCTAACGGGGTCATTATCGGCGGTGATGGGCGGGGTGACGGCAGTTTTTGAAATGCCTAATACTAACCCCTTAACTACCACAAAAGAGACATTTGAAGATAAAATAGCGCGTGCGACAAATCGTATGCATTGTGACTTTGCTTTTTTTGTTGGTGGAACGCATGAGAATGTCGATCAATTGGCTGAGCTTGAAAGATTGCCTGGTTGTGCTGGAGTTAAAGTATTTATGGGGTCATCTACAGGTGCATTATTGGTTGCTGATGATGCTGGGGTTGGTAAAATTTTAAGCAAAATTTCTCGCCGTGCTTCTTTTCATTCAGAAGATGAATATCGGCTTGAGAGCAGAAAACATTTAAGGGTTGATAATGATCCATCTTCTCACCCTGTTTGGCGTGATGTAGAGGCGGCGCTTATTTGCACAAAAAGGCTGGTTGAGTTGGCAACAAAGGCCAATAAGAAGATACATGTTTTGCATATTTCCACTAAAGAAGAGATGGAGTTTTTAGCTAAGCATAAAGATGTCGCAACAGTTGAAGTTACTCCACATCATTTGACGCTTGATGAAACTGCTTATCAAAAGCTTGGCACTTTGGTGCAGATGAACCCGCCTGTGCGTGATAAAGATCACCGCGCTGGAATTTGGGCGGGAGTGGAAAATGGCGTTGTTGATGTGCTTGGATCAGATCATGCCCCCCATACGCTTGAGGAAAAAGCAAAGCCATATCCTAACTCACCCTCTGGTATGACTGGGGTGCAGACCCTTGTGCCGATTATGTTAAATCATGTTAATCAGGGTAAAATCAGCATTGAGCGGTTTGTTGATTTGACTTCACATGGCCCAAATAGATTATTTGGTATTGTGAATAAAGGGCGTTTGGCCACTGGTTATGATGCTGATTTAACGATTGTTGATCTTAAGCGAGAAGAGACAATTAGCAATGCACAAGTCAAGTCGCGTGCTGGCTGGACACCCTATGATGGTGTGAAAGTGACAGGCTGGCCTGTCGGCACTATTATTCGTGGTAAAAAGGTGATGTGGGAGGGTGAGTTAATCACTGCCTCAAATGGTCAAGCGGTTAGGTTTATTTAAGCTTGTTATTGTTTTGTGAGGCGAAGTGTAGTTTTGAGGCAACCTTAGGTATATCTGGATTGCTACGAACCTAAAGGTTCTAGCAATGACGATAGATGTTATTGGATAGAGCGATCTAGTGTGTATTCGCCATGTCTGATGCGCTTTGGCAGGCTTGCTATAAGCTCGGCAGTTGATTCTTCACCAAATGTGCGAACAAGGGTTGCCATTGCTGCAAAAATTGCGGCATGAGCAATTGCTTCAGACTCTATTCCGTCCTGCTCTGCGTTATTCCATGCATCGGCTAGATGCTCTAATGCAAGCTGGCGATCATCTGGTTCAAGTTCTTGTTCAGTTTTTTGGTCGGCGAATAAAAACATATTTTTTCTCTAGTTATTTATAGTTTCTTTATTACACGCGAATCAGTGCGCTGTGTTTAATAATTCACTTATAGGTTAATGCAGATATGGGAATAATACTAATGCTATTAGTAGTAATACCTAGGGATTTATTCTGCAAAGCGTGTGTGGATAGAGCTAGAGCTGGTTTGTGCTTCTTCTAGCAACCTGTTTCTAGCTATAATTGCTGATGGTGTGCAGATATTATAGCTTTGTGCATAATCAATGTAACCTTGATTAAAAGCACCTATTAACCTTTGTTTTCTTTCATTGTCTGGCTTATCTAGGTTAATCAGTTCATTTGCTTCAACTTGCCAGTCAGTTTGATTATAACCACATAATGGTTGCAAGAAATAAAGACTGCCTAATATTCTTACTAATCTTTCCATCTCTTGTTGATAAGGGGGGTCAACTGCCTTTGCGCTAAGAGAGGATAGCGATAGAAAAACCATAAGAGTGAATGGAGCAAAAATGCTCTTATAAAAAGATTTTTGTTTTATGCTATAAATTTTACTCATAGCTAGTATTTGCCAGACCTTTATAAATGGCGCAAGAATTATTGTATAATTTCTAAATCTGGAATGAAGGCGCGTCCAGCAAATGCGAAAGTGACCATATAGATAATTGGCTGGGCTTTTCCATTTTCATCAATTTGATAAACTTCGATACTTCCAACATCTTTGCCTTTTGAGATTGTTTCTTTGTCAAGGGCTGATGATTGTCCTGCTTGCCAGTGAAATTCTAAATCTCCAACTCTATAGGGGGAATTATCTTGTAAGAAAGATAAACTAACGGCAATTGATGTTGGCACTTTCTCTTGTTTTTGCACAAGTGCAATGCGCATCATTGGCTCTATGTCGGTAGGCAAGTCACCTTTAAACATGAATGGAAATTCTGTGCTATCATAATTTATATATGGATTTTGCCCAGCCACAGCGGCACGGCTTGGGTCAGGAAGAAGCACTTCTCCATCTGGATAGCGTTGTTTGAATATATCAAAGCTAATTAGAAATGATGGTAGGGCTTTTAGCTTTTCTCCAGAACGAGCGCCAACAATTGCTTCTCCATTGATTTGTTGCCACCAATTTTGCTCGCCTCTATCATACATGATTAGGTCTGAGTGGCGTAATTTTCCTGTTGTGCCGAATGTTACTATCTTGCCATCAATGGTGCGCTCAAATACGATTGAGCTATTGCATAATGGACAATAGGTTATGGTTACAGGAAGGCCGCCGACAATATCGTTGACGATTTCATGCCACATCATATAGCGCAAAGGATAGGCGCGTGAGATATTATTGTGAGTGAAGGCGATGACTGGTTCATTGCCCGCAATACTGCTCTCATCTGCTGCTGGTTTGAATGTTGGATTGTCGATTGCGGGTATTGCATCAGCTCTGATAACATCAATTATTTCACTTAAATCAATTGTAGTTTTTGAAAAATCTGTTTTCCAATTCTCTGCGCTCCAGCGTTCAGCTTGTGCTAATGCCAAGTTTTGAAATGTGAAAATAAAAAGAATAGTGAGAAGGATTTTTTTTAACATGATACTTCCATTTATAGAATTTTATGAAGGATTGCATGTTTTTTGAGCTAAGCCTATTCACTAATGCTCACATACTTGTGATAAGTTAATCAAATAATGCATCGATTTGTGCTTGTGTTTCTACGTTTTCGATATGTTCAATATCTTTTGGTGGGGTGATTAGTGAGGCAACAATATCGCGCTGATGTTCCATTAGATTGAGCATTTCAGCTGGTGGGTTATCTTGTGATTGATGTTCACAGATGAGAATGATTAAATCATCTGTGGCCTGAATGAATTCTTGTTTTTTTTTATCTGGAAGGGATAAATAGCTATTCTCAACTATATCTGCACCAACAAAGCCAGAGTGTTTAAAGTGAGAGCAATAATCAATTGGTTGCCATTCTAAGAGAATATCTCGTTCCATTGAGCCGCTTTTTACCAGTTGGGCGAGCATAATATATTCATTGAAAATGTTTAGATAATCGGTTGCTAATCCTGTTTGGGGGTTAACATTGGCAGCAAGCATTTGCTCTTTGGTTGGGGCTTTTAAATTTGATGATTCACTCATGCCTTCTAGTTTGCGCTAGGTTTGGTTTTTTTGTGGTGAATGTTTGCTTTAGTATTTGTCCGTGGTTTGGCGTGCTTAAAATAGGATTTTACCTGGATTTAGGATATTATTAGGATCGAGGGCGGCTTTTATTGTTTTCATCATAACAAGGGCGGTTTTGTCTTTGGTTTTTATTAGTAATTCTCTTTTTAATTGGCCTATGCCGTGTTCAGCAGAAATTGAGCCATTTAATCTTATTACCACCTCATAAATTGCATCATGGATTGGTTGGGCATTGTCCATGAATGTTTTTGCCTCCATGCCTTTTGGTTGAGTAAAGTTAAAGTGGATATTACCATCTCCCATGTGACCAAAGGGGCAGGGGCGGATATTTGGGTTGATTTTTGCAATAGCCTTGATGCCCATTTCAATTAGCTCTGGCACTTTTTCAACTGGCACTGAGACATCATGTTTTATTGAAGCGCCTTCGCAATTTTGGCACTCGCTCATCTGCTCGCGAAATTTCCACATATTTTCTCGCTCAAATTCGGATTGAGCAATGGTAGTTGCTTCTCCAATGAGATTTTGTGAGAAGGCATATTCAAGCTCATTTGAGAGTAGGTTTTCGTTTAGTTTATTATGGTGTGAAATTTCTATTAAGCTATACCAAGGGGAAAGGCCTGCGCTTGGGTCTTGATCTAGCAATTTATGTTTTAGTTGAATATCTAGGCCAAAGCGGGGGATAAGTTCGAATGCGGTTAGATTGTTTTGCGCTGAACTTTGTATGTGCTTGAAAAATTCATAGGCTAAAAACGGGTTATCAAATGCAACTAATGCTGTTTCGTAAGAAAGTGGTTTTGGGAATAATTTTAGCTTGGCGGCAGTGATGATTGCTAAAGAGCCTTCTGAGCCGATTAGTAGATTGTTGAGATCATAACCTGTGTTGTCTTTTTTTAGTGAGCCAAGTCCATTATATAAAGATCCATCTGCTAAAACTGCTTCTATGCCAAGGCAAAGTTGGCGGGCATTTCCATAGGCTAATACTTGTGATCCGCCTGCATTTGAAGCTAATATTCCCCCGATT
>JALSJY010000244.1 GCA_026989045.1 Hyphomicrobiales bacterium
CCTGCAACAGGACGACCCAAGGCTTTTACTCGTGTGCCTGTGCCACGCTGAATAACACCCTGCATCATAGATGTAATTTGATATGCAGTCATCGGGTCAAGCACAGATTCACGATTATCAATAATCATCGGCTCAGCATGACTATTCCAATCAGCATAATTACAGCCATCACACACTCTTTCGTCATGCTTGAAAATAGTATTTCCACGCCTGTCCTGAATTCTATCAATAAGTGTTGGAATTATTTTTCTGCCGCCATTTCCAATAGTTGCAAAGGCAGAGGTAAGTCGCATATTTGTAGTTTCGCCAGACCCAAGCGCCATAGCAAGCACGGGCATTAAATCATCATAAATACCAAAAATTCGCGCATATTCTGAAACAAGTGGCATGCCAATATCTTTAGCCAATCGAACTGTCATCACATTTCTTGAGCGCTCAATACCACGCCTTAATGTTTGCGGCCCGTAAAAACGCTCAGCATAGTTCTCTGGTCGCCACATTGTGCCATCAATCTGCTGAATTTCTAATGGAGCATCTAACACAACTGAGGCAGGAGTATAGCCATTATCAAGTGCTGCAGCATATACTATTGGCTTAAAAGTTGAACCCGGTTGACGCATTGCTTGTGTAGCGCGGTTAAATTCTGATGCAGCAAAGGAAAATCCACCAACCATCGCTAAAACACGCCCAGTTCTAGGATCCATTGCAATGATTGAGCCTTCTATTTCTGGTTCTTGATCCAATGTATAAATTCCAGCTTTGCCAGGAACAGGTTCAACATAAAAAACATCACCCACTTTTAAAAGTTGTGAAAGTGGTTTTCTAACCCATTTTATTTCGGGTCCTGGTAATTGCCCCGTAACTCTCTCCTCAGAAATTTTACCATCAGTATTTGCTTTTGGTCGAAGGCCAATTTTTGCTTCATTTTCAGACATTTCAAGCACCACTGCAAGTGTCCATTCAGGTACATCTGAAAGGGGTTTTTGCTTAAATAATTCCTCTCCCCAATCATTAGAGACATCAATTTGTGCAACTATGGCATGAAAGCCTCTAGCTTGATCAAATTTAACTAGCCCTTCCATAAGCGCTTGGCGGGCATAAGTTTGTAATGTTGGATTTAATGTTGTGCGAACACTTAATCCCCCACCATATAATTTATCTTCGCCATATATTTTTATAAGCTCACGCCTCACCTCTTCGGTAAAATATTGCGCAGAAAAAATTCTCGCGCCAGAAGCACGTGGGATTACATCAAGATTATCTTTTTTAGCCTCTTCTGCTTGTTCTTGTGTGATATAGCCATTTTCTGCCATTTTACCGATAACCCAATTTCTACGATCAATAGCAGCCTTTGGACGACGAAATGGATGATAATTATTAGGCCCTTTTGGCACAGCTGCCAGATAAGCAATTTCAGATATTTTAAGCTCATAAAGTGCTTTGTTGAAATAATTTAATGCAGCAGCGGCAATTCCATAAGAATTAAAACCAAAGAAAATTTCGTTTAAATAAAGTTCTAAAATCTCATCTTTTGAAAAAGTTGATTCGATTCTCAAAGAAAGAATAGCCTCTTTAATCTTTCTTTCTATGGTTTGCTCACCAGAAAGTAAAAAATTCTTAGCTACCTGTTGAGTGATAGTAGAGGCACCAACAAGGCGTGTGCTTGATCCATCAATACGGTTAGTAATATTGTCTCTGGCTGCACGAATAATGCCATCAATAGCGATGCCACCATGTGAGTAAAAATTCTTATCCTCAGCAGATAAAAAAGCATGAATAACTAATGGAGGAATAGTCTCAATGGCCTGAAAAAGTCGCCTTTCGCGAGCATATTCAGCTAAAAGCGAACCATCTGCTGCATGCACACGAGTTGTAACTGGCGGCTGATAATCAGCAAGCACCTCATAATCTGGCAAATCTTTTGACAAATCAGAAATAAACCAGACAATCGCGCCTAAAATAATAAAACCAACAAATAATCCGAAGCCAAAAAACCAGCCTAATATGCGTAACATTTATGCTTGCGCCTTAAAAGTAAAAGAAAAAACAATATATATGCCCTTGATATATGTTATTAAGTTAATGATACAATAGATTGACTTAATTGTGGACAAGAAAATCTTTTTCTGCATGTTTTTATTATTTCGCATTATTATCAAAATAAGAGGCAACTCCTCGTGCAATTGCTTGGGATACACGAGTGCGCCATTCTTTTGTAGTTAAATTTTTTACATCTTGGCTATTAGATAAAAAACCCAATTCGATGAGAATGGAAGGAATTTCTGGCGATTGTAATACTAAAAAGTCTGCTCCTCTTATAGGGAACTGGCGCAATTTAATACTTGGCTTTAATTGATCAACAATAGCTGAGGCAGCATGAAAAGATTTTACACGCACTTCTCGACGCATTAAATCAACCAGAACAGAGACGGCATGCGCATCTATATTAGGTGGCGCAAAGCCAGCAATAATATCACTCATATTCTCATTTTCCGCTAAAATTTTATCAAGTTCGCTTGTGGCCTCTTCATCTCGTGTGTAAATGCTAGTTCCACCTACACTTGCCTGAGAAAAACTATCAGCATGCAGTGAAATAAATAGGTCAGCCTTATTCATACGAGCCAAGGCAACTCGTTCACCTAAGCGTAAAAAACTGTCATCAGAACGAGTAAGAGCTACCTCAAATGCACCTGATGCAACTAATGTTTTTTGCAATTCTTTTGCAAATTCTAGCACAATATCTTTTTCTTTTGCTCCATTGCTGGCGCTTGCCCCAGTATCAATTCCGCCATGCCCAGGGTCAATTACAATGAGAGCCTTTGTTGCGACTTCTACATTTAACTCACCTGGGGCATTTGAGTTATCACCCAAGCTTGTCTGACTAGCGCTTTGACTAATTGAAAAAGCAATGTCACTAGCTGCATTTTTTTTGAAGGTCTCTTCGCTGGTTTTTACTATATCCACTACAAGCCGCGCGGGCTGATCATCAAACGGATCTAGAACATAAGCTTGTTGCACTTGAGCAAAGTTAGTAAGCTCTAACCATATTCTTATGCGCCCTACCTCAGCTTTTTCAACCAAAACTGTTTTGATTATACTTGATCCTGATGGTAAGATTGTATCAGGAATATCAATATTGGAAGCTTTAACATCAACAGCAATGAGAATTTTTGAGTTTTCTTTTTCAATAGAAACAAATGCAAATTTTGTTGACTTACTAAGGTCTAACACCAACCTCGCCCGCTCTGCAGTGCCAGATGCCCTAGCGCCGATAATAGATGCTAATGAGTTATCGGCTGTTTGTTGAGCTATATCTTGCGCAAAAACTGGCATTTGAAGCAGAAAAACTGCAAAAAAACTAAAAACTAACGCTGTAAGTGGTAAAAACGCAAGGATAGCTATTCTTTTGTGGTAATAATTTTGCATAATTTTATCATTGCTAACTTTATGTGATTCGAAATATATACTTATTTGAGTATTTTAGAGCCTATGAGTTAAAGAAAGTTTTGAAAAACTAATAATTGATGACATAAAATCTTTATTTATCACTTTGGCAGTTGCAAATTGTTACTAACAGTCCTAAACGCAATATGTAATGGAAATAAAAACCCCATTTATCAATGTAAGTGATAAAATTTGTATTTAACTTGAAATTTAATACAACTCACCACACATTGCTAATTAGGCCTGTTAAGCAAACTAGCAAAATTTATTTTATAAAATATTATTTTTAACAATTTGCTTTTACTATTATGCCTTAAAAAATTTAATTTGGCTTGTAAAAAGCCTAAAAAGCATATAGCCAGAACATAGCTCATTGCTTTTCTAATATGGGAAAATGAAATTATGAGCGCGAAAGAGGTAATTAGCAAATTAGCAACACCTGCATTTCAGCGCTTAATACATATTACTATTTCAATTTACACCCAAGTAATTCGCGCATTTTGCGCCCCTTTAACACAAAATTTCGCCACGAGTATATTTACCTTTAGTGTCCCATTTAACATGGGCTTAAATATTTATACTTATCGGCATGGAGTAACAATTTATCATGGCAACGAAAAGAATGTTGGTGGACGCCACCCACCCAGAAGAAACACGTATTGTAGTAACTGAAGGCAATCGATTAGAAGAATTTGACTTTGAGTCTGCGTCTAGAAAACAACTAAGAGGTAATATTTATTTAGCAAAAATTACCCGTGTGGAGCCATCGCTTCAAGCGGCATTTGTTGAATATGGCGGCAATCGCCAAGGCTTTTTAGCTTTTTCAGAAATTCACCCTGATTATTATCAAATCCCAGCAGCAGATAAGGAGGCTTTATTAGCAATCCAAAAAGCTGATCAGGCAGAAGAAGAAGCCTCAGAAGGGATCACTAGTGAAAATAAAGATAATTCAGAAGAAGAAAAATCACTGATCGATGATGTTCAAGATGACACAAAAGATGAAGATCAGGACAGTGAAGCCCAAGAAGATGATATAGATGAAATATTAGGCGAAAATATTGAGCAATCAGAGCCTGATGATTTAACTATAGAGCAGATTGGTGGAATTGACCCGCTTGAAGATGATGACACTGAAGATGAAAATCAAGCCGAAATTAAAAAACTCCCAGTAAAAAAGTATAAAATCCAAGAGGTTATTAAACGCCGTCAGATTCTATTGGTGCAGGTAGTAAAAGAAGAGCGAGGTAATAAAGGCGCAGCACTTACAACCTATTTATCCTTAGCGGGTCGCTATTCTGTGTTAATGCCAAACACTGCTCGGGGCGGTGGTATTTCACGTAAAATCACAAATGCAGGAGATCGTAAGCGCCTAAAAGAAGTTGCCAAAGAGCTAGAAGTTCCAAGCGGAATGGGCGTTATTTTGCGCACTGCTGGTGCATCTCGCACCAAAGTAGAGATAAATCGTGATTTTGATTATTTGATGCGCCTTTGGGAGAATGTAAGAACTCTAACGCTAAAAACCACTGCGCCTTGCCTTGTTTATGAGGAGGGAAGTTTAATAAAACGCACAATTCGGGATCTATATAATAAGGACATTTCAGAACTTTTGGTTGCTGGAGCAAAAGCTCACAAAGAGGCCAAAGAATTTATGCGTATGATTATGCCCTCGCATGCAAAAAAAGTTAAACAATATACAGATAATCAACCAATTTTCTCAAGATTTAACGTAGAAACACAACTTGATTCTATGTTCTCCCCTCAAGTCACCCTACCCTCTGGTGGATATATTGTTATCAACCCTACAGAAGCGCTTGTTTCAATTGATGTAAACTCAGGGCGAGCTACAAAGGAGCGCAATATTGAAGCAACAGCACTTCAAACAAATTTAGAAGCGGCAGAAGAAGTTGCAAGGCAATTGCGTCTTCGTGATATGGCAGGTCTAGTTGTTATTGACTTTATTGATATGATGGAAAAACGATCAATTCGTAATGTTGAGCGCAAATTAAAAGATAGTTTGCGCTATGATAGAGCGAGAATTCAAGTTGGTCGTATTTCTCATTTTGGATTATTAGAAATGAGCCGACAGCGCATGCGTTTTGGTGTGCTTGAAAGCTCTACAAATGTTTGCCCAACTTGCGCAGGTGCTGGTATTGTGCGCTCAGTGGAAAGCATGGCTCTAATGGTTATGCGTGCAATAGAAGATCATATTCAGCGCAAGTCAGATCATTCTATCAATGTTCTTACACCTACTAAAACGGCATTATTCTTATTGAATGCTAAGCGTAATTCTTTGGCTGAACTGGAAGCTAAATATGACATTTCAATTTCAATTTCTAACGATGATACTCTTGCGGGCTCTGGCTTTCAGATTGAAAAGGGTGAAAAACGCCAAAATCAATCACCACAACAACATATCAGTGTGAATTCTGCACATATGGCTCAGCCAGATAATGATGATGAGGCAGTAGTAATTGAAGAAGAAAGCGAAACAGCACCTAAACGCCGTCGCCAGCGTCGCGGTGGCCGTAGCGGACAAAATAGAAATAAAAACGTTCCCGCACAGGATATTTCAGAAGATTCTGAGAAACCTGATGCACAAACTGACGATAATATCGTTGAAAATAACAACGAAAACAAAAAAGTTGAGGTTGTTGAGGGCGATGAAGATCAACCTAAGCGCCGCCGTAGAGGTCGTCGTGGAGGTCGCAGAAATCGTCGCAATAATGATGAAGATGCGAACAAGCAAATAGAAGCTAAAGATGGCGTTGATGCTCAAGATGACCAAAAAGCCTCATCTAAAAATACTGTAGAAACTGAAAATAGTGCAGATGCAGAACCTGTAAAAGAGCAAGATTCAACCCAAAAGCCTAAGCCAAAAACAAGAAGGCCACGAAAAAAACAAACTAAAGCTGAGCAGACTGAGGTTGAACCAGTTAAGATTGAAGCAGCCAAGGCTGAGCCAGTTAGAACTGAACCGACCAAGACCAAAAAGCCCAAGGTTGAGAAAAAAACTAAGGCTGAATCTACCGAAACTGAAAAGCCTGAAAATACTACCGATAAAAAAGAAAAACCAAAGGTTAAACCAGCTCGCAAAAAGGCAAAAATGAGTGATGATGAAATTGTTGTAACATCAACAAAGTCAAAAGAAGCAACTGCTAAAGCCCCTAAAAAAGGTGGTTGGTGGCAACGTGGCGGCGGATTTTTTGGATAAATTCTAAAATAATGCAATAATAAAATTATGGCCGGGGTAAAAACCCGGTCATTTTTTTAAGTGCTTGCTCAATATCTTCCTTTTTACCTGCAAATGAAAAGCGCACATATTCATCGCCATTCACCCTGTCAAAATCTGCCCCCGGAGTTGCACCAACGCCAATTGAGGCCAACATATTTTGACAAAATTCAAAGCTGTTATTGGTGAATTTTGAAGCATCAACATAGCAATAAAAAGCTCCATCTGCTGGTTTCACTCCCTCAAATCCCAAATCTATAAGTCCATTTGTCAAAATATCACGATTATTCTGATATTGTTGTTTTTGGTTTTGATAATAATCTATTTCTTCAAGGGCTATAATTGCCGCCGTCTGACTTAAACTTGGAGCAGAAATAAACATATTTTGCTGCAACATTTCAATTTTCCTTAGAAATTTATCAGGCAAAATTAGCCAACCTATTCTATATCCAGTCAAGCAAAAATATTTAGAGAAACTGTTTACTACAATGGTTTGGCTATCAAATTCTAATGCGGTTAATGGTTTTTGACTATAATCAAGCCCTGTATAAATCTCATCAGAAATCAATTGCACGCCAAGCTTCTTGCAGGTTTTAATTATTTTTTTAAACTCATCTCTAGGAATAGAGGCGCCAGTTGGGTTAGCAGGAGAGGCAAAAAGCAAACCATCAAAAGGTTCTTTTTTATATGCAATCTCAATGTCACTTGCGCTTAAACGCCATTGATTTTCAGCTCTTAGAGCAATCTCTACTGGTTTAAAGCCTAGGCCATTTAAAATATTCAAATATGCAGGATATCCAGGTCGAGTGAGCGCAATAGAACTGCCTGTTTCAAATGCTCCTAAAAATGCTAATAAAAAGCCAGAGGAAGATCCCATTGTAATGACAATATTATTTGCATCAATTTTAACTCCGTGGTGCAGTGCATAAAAATCACATAGCGATTCTCGTAAATCAATATTTCCTTTAGCATGTGTATAGGTTTGAGGATTTGGCAGCGCCTTCTTTACGGCTTCAATAACCCTTGGCGCTGGACTGCCTCCAGGTTCGCCAACTTCTAAATGATATATTTTTTGCCCCTGTGCTTCAAGCTGTTTGGCTTTTGCAAAAATTTCTAGGGCTAAAAATGGCAGAAGCGAGTCTTTATTCATTTAAATGTCCAATATTTGCAAAACTATTTTCAAAAAATGATTTAAAAGATTTTAATGTGTAAGGAATTGAGGATATACTAACCAATTAGCGTTAATGCTAGCTATAATTAAATAAATTTAGGATTTCCTTGATGTTTAAACTTGTCAATATTTTATTTGCCGCAGTAATTATTCTAGCAATCAGCATGTTAGCACTTGTTGTTACACGGACTGAGCCTAGCTTAAACGAAAGCACAATAAGAAATGTCATCGAAGAAATGCAGATAGCTGATTCTAATGCGGGTGA
>JALSJY010000245.1 GCA_026989045.1 Hyphomicrobiales bacterium
ATCTATGCAGGTGCGGGCCTGCTTCTGCATGAATTGTCAAAATATCAGCACCAGCATCAGCAAATGCCTTAAGAAACTGATCTGTAGGTGAAATCATTAAATGCACGTCCATCACGGTTTTAATATGAGGGCGAATTGCTTTGCATGTATCTGGGCCAAAGGTGATGTTTGGCACAAAATGCCCGTCCATAACATCAACATGCACCCAATCGCAGCCCTGTTGCTCTATGGCCTCTATTTCAGCTCCAAAATTGGCAAAATCTGCTGCTAAAATTGATGGGGCAATTTTTATTGAACGATCCATTTTAATTCTCCTTTATTTTGCATTTATTTAGTAAGATTCATGAATAGGCGTGGTAATTTTTCTGGCAGGCTTTCAACCCTATCAATAACGGTGAAATTATTCTTTCCAAAAATATCTGCAACATAATCATCTGCTTTGGGATCAAGGCTGATACAATAGGTGAAAACTCCCTTGCTATTAAGCTCTGCTACAGCCTGTTGAGTGTCTTTTTGTAAATATTTAGGGTCATAAACATCAATATCATGCGGCTCACCATCTGTAAGAACCAAAAGCAGGCGTTTCTCTTCGCCTCTTTGTTCAAGATAGCTGCCAGCATGGCGCAAAGCTGATCCCAATCTGGTAGAATGAGCCGCTGTTGCGCCAGCAAGCCGAGCCTTTGTTTTGCTTCCCCACTCTTCGCTAAAACTTTTGAAATGAGAATAACAAACCTCATGGCGAGTATTAGAAGAAAATCCAGCAATAGCTAGAGGGTCACCAAGTGCCTCAACGGCGCTAGCTAAAACTGCTGTTGCTTCTTGTGATAGTTGCAATATTGTAGAGCTTGCGCCTTTTGGAGTGTCGTTAACCGATTGCGAGAGATCAAGCAGCAATAAAACGGCAATATCTCGCCCATCTTTAACGTGGCTTTGATGAATTTTAATATCGGGAGTTGTTCCAATTCTATAATCAATTGCGGCTTTTATCGCCATGTCAATGTCTAGCTCATCTCCCTCAACCTGATAACGTAGGCGGCGGCGTTGTTGAGGTTTTAATAAGTCTACAATTTGCTTTAATTGCTTAGTGAGACGTTGATGTTTTTCAAGTAATTGCTCAATCTTCTTTGCATCGCCTTGTTTTTGAAAGCTTTCATAAATAGTTACCCAATCAGGCCGATAAGATTGTAATTGATAATCCCATTCATGGTAAAAACGTGGTGTTAACAGTCCATCTTCAGCTTCATCTTGGTTGCGCATTCTTGCGCCATGATCGGAGTGGAAATCTTCTTCCTCTTCAGCTTCTTCTAAGAAATGCCATAGATAGCGGTTGTCATCACGATAGGAAACTTCAGTATTTTCAAACCAAACCTTATGTTGGCGAAAATCATGCTCATGATTATCCTTTAACCAGCCAACACCCAAATCAACTGATAATTGCCTATCATGTGGATTGGTTTTAATAGCCAATTGAAATTTCTCTACATATTCTAGCAAAGCTGGATCTGAATAATTATGATTTGGGTTTAATATAGCATAAGAAATCATTGCTAAATGATGGCGGATACAAGACCAGCCTTTTGGGCAAGAGTTTGGTTTTGGCATTGGGTGCAATGAAACCCATAACGCACGCAATCCAGGATATTGCTGCATAGCTAAATATTCAATGCGGGCATCTTCAAATGTTTCAATTGCAATATGCTGAAAAACACTAAAATTATCAGCTAGAAATGGCGTTGAATATTTCTTATGCGCCGCCATATGCGCAATCATTGCTAAATAGCGATCAATTGCTTTAACAGAGCCTAAATCTTCATAAACATCAGGCAGGTGCATGCCCATTCTATCTATATGCGGGCGTGGTTTGCGCATTGTATCGAACGCTAGGGAATAGGAAAGCAATTCGCTATCTTGTTCAAATAATGCATGTTGGAACATTTGCAAATGACGTTTAACCTCTATAAATAATGTGCCATTGCGCTCCTTAACTAACATTGCCTTAGCATCAGCGCTTTGAATGGCAAAGAAATCGGGCAGGCGGTGCGCATGCTCACTATAGGCACGAATGCCATAGTTAATCCAATTTTCGACACCATCAATTGAAAGTTGCGCAAAAAGATAGGGCGCATGCTCTAAGAGGGGCTTTACTCCAATCTTAGCCTGTTCAACCATTTTTTTAATAATGCGTAACCAGCGCCTCAAAGATGCTCCATTATCCAACTGTTTTGCTATTGCGGGCAGGGTGGCTAGAAATGGGTTAATTGACCCCCTTACGGCTTCAGATGAAAGGTGAGCCGCCAACTCTGCAACTTCACACAGAATATCTGGGTCAGAATATTGCACCACTCTTGGCATCTCATCTAAGAATATTAGCACCAACTCAGTGCCTCGCCCCAAAGCGCAAACCTTATCTGCTCCTTTAAGCCACGCAATTAGAGCTTCCTCATTCATATGTTTTTGCGCTCGCTCTAAGCTGGCTTCAAAAATATCATCAATTTTTGCAACATTACAGTTTAACCTGTCACGCCAAATTTGAGCTTTTGGGGTCATTATTTGCCCCTATCCAAGGATCAATTCAACCGCAGCATCAAGGGTAGCACGTATATCGGCATCATCTGAGAGCGGTCTAACCATAGCCATTTTACATGCCTCTATCGGATCAACCCCAGCTTTGATTAACATTGCTCCATAAACCAATAAGCGAGTAGAAATTCCCTCATCAATTCCATGCCCCTTAAGATTGCGGGCTTTATGGGCAATTTCAACAAGTTTTAGAGCCATTTTTTCATCAATCCCACCCTCACGCACAATGATGTTTGCTTCGTCTTTTGCGATAGGATAATCAAAATCAAGCGCACTAAAGCGCTGTTTGGTTGATTGTTTAAGGTCTTTCATTAGGCTTTGATAACCAGGGTTATAAGAAATAACTAATTGGAAATCTTCATGCGCACTAACCAGCTCACCCTTTTTATCAAGTGGTAAAACTCTGCGGTGATCGCTCAAAGGGTGAATGACAACGCTAGTATCTTGCCTAGCTTCAACAATTTCATCAAGATAACAAATAGCACCAATGCGTGCCGCAACTGTTAGTGGCCCGTCTTGCCATTTTGTTCCATTTTCATCAAGCAAATAGCGCCCCACCAGATCGGCGGCAGTCATGTCTTCGTTGCAAGCAACTGTAATCAAAGGTTTTTGTAATTTATATGCCATATATTCAATGAAGCGTGATTTACCACAGCCAGTTGGCCCTTTAATCATCACTGGAAGGCGGCAAGCATAAGCAGCCTCATATAGCTCCACCTCATTAGCGGTGCTATGATAAAAAGGCTCTGATTTGATTAGATATTGGCTTTTTTGGTTCATTATTTCACCCTATAAATGGCAAGAATTATATTTAGTTTTGATGTTTAAGATAGTTGCAACGGGTTTTTAGCAAACTTATTCCCAACCCTACGCTTCTCGCAGGATTGGGTATTATTTGAGCAAAGCCTATTTGTGTGAACCTAGTTTTTCACGCCAACCAGGGTAAATTTGATCGGCATCTTCAGAGAAGCTTTCAAACGCACCAGCTAGTTCTTCATGCTCTTTGGCATACTCAACCAAATCAACACCTTCTTGCCACGCCATAAACGATTGACGTAGTGAGGTTGCACCAGCGGCAATTCCGTTTTTATGACCTAAAGCTCCGCCACCAGAAGTCTGAATAACATTACAATGACCTAAATTATCAAAAAAGCCAGGCAGGCGAAGTGCGTTCATGCCGCCCGATACGATTGGTGTTGTTGGGTTCATGCGCTCCCATTCTTGATGGAAGAAAGTGCCTTTAACGCTATCCTCTGTGAGCATGTGAGCCAGAACAGTATCGTCCTTATAGCCTTCCATTTTACCATAGCCCATAGTTCCGCAGTGAATGCCAGAAGATCCAGACATTCTTGCCCATTTCATGTGAGCTAGTGCAGTGTAGCCACGATTGGCTTCCTCTGAAGTAATCGCCCCATGACCAGCACGGTGATAATGTAAAAACTGATTTGGGAAGTTGCGGCGAGCAGTAGTAACCATGCCGCAACCGCCAACATAACCATCGACAAGAAAAGCAACATTTTCAGCTAAATCGCCAAAAGTTTCTAAGATATATTCCCCACGTGCAATCATTTCAGCAGGGTCATCTGCGGTAATATTCGCTGAGAAAATCTTAGCCTGCCCTGTGTCGTCCATAGCCCGCTTCATCGCATCAACAACAAGTGGAGTGATTTCACGCATCGGAGCATAAACTTGATTGCCCTGAGGTTCGTCATTCTTAATAAAATCTCCACCTAGCCAAAATTGATAACAAGCATCGGCAAATGGTTGTGCTCTAAGACCTAATTTAGGTTTGATGATTGTGCCAACAATCATGCCGCCATTATCAAGATCACGACCCAAAATACGCCACATATCACGAATGCCCATGCTTGGCCCATCAAATAGACGCAAAAAGCTTGGTGGGACATAAAAGTCGAGCAGCTTTGCATATTCAACATCGCCCATGCCTTGGTTGTTACCAACCATAAGAGTCATCATTGAAACAACCATTGCACGCCCATCAATAATATTGCGATCAAACAAATCAATTGGGTAAGCAATTTTCATCAATTCTTTTTCTTCATCAATAAAATAGCAAATTGCATCAAGACCTTTAGTGAAATCATCGGTTGTGCTAACTTGCACATTGGTGCCAGTAGAGCTTTCGGCGCAAAAATGAGCAGCTGTGCCAATATAGTCAAAAAAGCCTTCTTTGGGTCGCATCTTATAAACTGTAAGAACGTGCTTGCCGCCAGCAATTAAATCTTCTTCCTTTAACGTAAGGTTGCTGTAGCGTGAGGTTTGGTCTAACATATTATTCTCCTATGTTGTTGAAATTTATGTGGTTTTAGGGTCAAGTGATCCATTGCGATAGCGCTCAGCCATATCATCAAGTGATATTGGCTTAATTTTTGCGGCATTTCCAGCAGTGCCAAAGCGCTCAAATCTATCAACGCATAATTCTTCTAACGCCTGCATTGCAGGAATTAAAAATTTACGTGGATCAAATTGATCTGGTGATTCTTGAGCAACTTTACGAAATTGCCCTGTCATAGCCATGCGGCAGTCCGTATCGATATTCACTTTCCTAACACCCATTTTGATGCCTTTTTCAATCTCCTCAACTGGCACACCATAAGTTTGCTCCATGCCGCCGCCATATTGATTGATAATATCCTGCAAATATTGCGGCACAGAAGATGAGCCATGCATAACAAGGTGAGTGTCTGGAAGTTTTGCATTTATCGCCGCAATTTGCTTCATAGCTAAAATGTCACTATCTGGCTTGCGGCTAAATTTATAAGCACCATGCGATGTGCCGCATGCGATGGCTAAAGCATCAACTTTGGTTTTTTTAACAAAATCAACTGCTTCCTCAGGGTCGGTTAGCAATTGCTCTTTTGATAATTTGCCTGACGCGCCAGAGCCATCTTCTTCAGCGGCTTCTCCTGTTTCAAGTGATCCTAAAACTCCAAGTTCACCCTCAACAGAAGCACCAACCCAATGCGCCATGCGTGATACTCTTTCAGTAATATCAATATTATATTCGTAAGAGGCAGGGGTTTTCATATCTGCTTCAAGCGATCCGTCCATCATTACGGAGGTAAAACCATAGCGTATAGCCGAGAGACAGGTTGCTTCATCATTACCATGATCTTGGTGCATACAGATTGGAATATCAGGATAAATTTCAGCAAAAGCTTGCACCATATGTTTAAGCATAATATCACCAGCATAAGAGCGAGCGCCACGGCTCGCCTGCAATATAACGGGGGAGTTGCATTTTTGGGCGGCATTCATAATCGCCAGTCCCTGTTCCATGTTATTGATATTAAAAGCAGGAACTCCATAGGAATTTTCAGCTGCATGATCCAATAATTGTCGTAAACTAATCAAAGCCATAATCACTCTTTCTTTGCTATGTTTTTGCTATTAAGTTGCGGGCTGCTTGTGCTGTGTCTTTTGGAGTGATTTTAAATTTTACATAAAGCTCGTCTGCAGGCGCAGAAGCCCCAAAGCCTTTCATGCCAATAAAAGCACTATTATCGCCTAATAATTCACCCCAGCCTTGTTTAATCAAAGCTTCAATTCCAACCCGTGGCGCATTGCCCAAAACTGCTTTGCGATAAGAAATATCTTGCTTTTCAAATAACTCAAAACAAGGAGCGCTAACCACTGCAACCTTATATCCTTCATCGCTCAATATTTTTGCCGCATTAAGGGCAATCTCAACTTCGGAGCCAGTGGCAATTAAAGTCACATCACGTTCACCATCTGCCTCTTGTAAAATATATGCGCCTTTTGCTGACTTATTTTCATTGTCATTTTTTGTTCTAACAGTGGGCAGACCTTGTCTTGATAGGCATAAAACAGAAGGAGTATTATCACTCATTATAGATAATTCCCAAGCTTCCGCTGTTTCAATTACATCTGCTGGTCTAAAAACATTCAGGTTTGGGATAGAGCGAAGGTTGGCAACTTGCTCAATTGGCTGATGGGTTGGCCCGTCTTCTCCTAAACCAATAGAATCATGCGTCATAACATAAGTAAGCGGCACACCCATTAAGGCAGATAGGCGAATTGAGCTTTTGCAATAATCAACAAAAGCTAAAAATGTTCCACCATAAGGAATAAACCCACCATGTAGCGCAAGACCATTCATTATAGCCGTCATGGCATGCTCTCTAACGCCATAATAAATATAGTTTCCACCATAATTATCTTTAGAAATAGCGCTCATATTTGATGTTAAGGTCAAGTTAGAGCCTGTTAAATCGGCCGATCCACCAACCGTATTTGATATGGTTTTGTTGATAATTTCTAAAGCCATTTGCGAGGCTTTTCTTGTCGCTACTTTTGGAGCGCTTGCGAACAATTCTTCTTTATATTCTGCCATTGCCGCACTTAATCCAGCACGGGTGCTATTATCATTGCTTGCAAAAAACTCTTTTGCTTTAGGGGAGGCTTTAGCTTGCTTTTCCCATTGCTCTCGTTTGATTTTGCCACGTTTGGCAATCTCATGCCACGCATTATAAATGTCATTAGGCACTTCAAAGGCATCATGATGCCAATCTAAAGCTTTTCTTGCGGCAATAATTTCTTCAGCCCCTAAAGGTGCGCCATGAACTGCTGAGCTATTTTGCTTGTTTGGCGCTCCAAAGCCAATGATTGTTTTACAAGCAATTAGAGTGGGGCGGGATTTATCCTGGTGACTTTGTTTTATCGCGTTAGCAATTTCTTCTTGATTATGTCCATCGCAACTAACCACTTGCCAGCCAGCGGCTTCAAATCTAGCTAATTGATTAGTTGAAGTAGAAACATTAGTGCTTCCATCAATAGTGATTGAGTTATCGTCCCAAAAAACTATCAATTTAGATAAAGCTAAATGCCCAGCTAAATCAATTGCCTCATGGCTAATTCCTTCCATCAAACAGCCATCACCTGCAATGACATAAGTATAATGATCAACCATATCATTACCAAAACGAGCGTTTTGCATACGTTCAGCCAAAGCCATGCCAACGGCGGTTGTTATGCCTTGCCCCAAAGGCCCAGTAGTAGTTTCAATGCCTTTAGCATGACCATATTCGGGGTGGCCTGCAGTTCTATATCCCATTTGTCGGAAATTTTTAATCTGCTCAATGTCCATATCATCATAGCCAAGTAAATGATGAATTGCATAAAGCAACATTGAGCCATGGCCTGCAGATAAAACAAATCTATCTCTATCTGCCCATTTATCCATTGATGGATCAATATTGATAAAACGGTTGAATAATACAGTTGCTACATCTGCCATGCCCATTGGCATTCCGGGGTGTCCAGAATTAGCTTTTTGCACAGCGTCCATTGTTAAAGCTCTAATGGCATTTGCCATTTGTGTTTCAATATTTTGCATGATTTGCTCCTTAAGCACGGCGTGAATAATCACCAAGACGTAGGATTAGTGGTGTTAAAATTAGCTGCATTGCCAAATCGGTTTTCCCACCTGGAATAACGAATGAATTTGC
>JALSJY010000246.1 GCA_026989045.1 Hyphomicrobiales bacterium
GTACAAAGTGCTATACATGAAATTTTTAAGTGTTTGAAATATAACAATTAAATTATTTTTATGGTAGCAATATGCTGACTGTCTCTCCGCCAATAAAAAGGCAAGTTGTTTGGAAACTTCATGCCAGCTAGGGCAAGGCATCTACTTGTTAAACAGATTTTCCATTTACATCAAAAAAATGCAACTTGTCTTTTGCAAATGATAGCCCAACTTTTGTTTTTGGCGTCAGGGAAGTTTCACCATTAGTTCGAAGGGTTATTTGACCCAATTCATCGCAATTTATTATTAAATAAGTATCCGCTCCAAGATATTCTATCACATCAACCACCCCAGTGATATGCCCCTTGTCTACCTGTGATATTGTGATTGCCTCTGGTCTTGCCCCTAATTTTGTAACTGTTGGTTTGCCTTTAATATCAAAGCTATGCCCACCTGATAATGTTATCGCTTTATCTGAGGCAGTACAATTTATTATATTCATTTTTGGGCTACCAATAAATTGCGCTACAAAAAGATTGGCTGGCTTGTCATATAATTCTTTTGGCGAGCCGATTTGTTCAATTATTCCGTCCTGTAAAACAACAATCCTATCTGCCAACGTCATTGCTTCGACTTGATCATGGGTTACATAAATCATGGTGGATTTTAGTGTCTGACTTAATTTAGCAATTTCATAGCGCATTTCAACTCTTAGAGCCGCATCAAGGTTAGATAATGGTTCATCAAATAAAAATGCTATCGGATCACGCACAATTGCGCGGCCAATTGCTACGCGTTGACGCTGACCTCCAGAGAGGTCTTTTGGGCGACGCTCAAGATATTCTTCTAAGCGCAAAGCATGAGCTGCTTCATTCACCATGCGTTCAATTTTTTCTCTGGGTTGACCAGCTGTTTTTAGACCAAATCCCATATTATCACGCACATTCATATGTGGATAAAGCGCATAGGATTGAAAAACCATCGCTAGCCCTCTTTTTGCTGGAGGCTGGGCAGTTACATTTTTATCGCCAATGAAAATTTGGCCTCGACTAGTTTCCTCTAAACCAGCTATCATGCGTAAAAGAGTTGATTTTCCACAACCCGAAGGACCAACAAAAATAATAAACTCGCCCTCCTTAATTGTTAAATCAACGCCCCTAATAACCTGAACTTCTCCAAACCATTTCTCAACATTTTCAAGTTTAATCACGCCCATTTTTAACTCCTAAAATCTCTTGAAAATCGCTTGCATTAGGTGAAGCCCAAGCGAGCCATATTGCTGCTGTCCATGTAAAATCCCTACCTCCTGCAGGACTTGCATCAATTGGGTTGAAATATTCTGCAAAACCTGATTTAGCAATTAACACCGCCGTATCAGAGCGCACTTTTTCTGCTCGTTTATTATGTCCCATTTGCTTAAGTCCCATGCCGATCATTGTATTTATAACACCCCATACAGGGCCACGCCAATAACGAAAGGGTTCAAATTTTTCTGAATTCGGATCATGGCTTGGAACAGAATAGGTGCTGGACTTTATTACTCGTTCAAATGTTTCTAATAGTGTGGAGTTTTCAACTCCGCCATACCAACAAAGGAATGAAGCCGAAGAAATGCTGTTGGCGAAAGTACCAGTACGAATATTTATTGCATCATAAGCCCCAATCTTCGGATTCCATAATTGCTCCACCCCCCGCTCTATTGTTTTTATCCATCTTTCAATTTCAGAGCCATCTTCCCCTAATATTTTAGCAATCTCTAAAAGATCTCGATTTGCTCTTAATAAAATAAATGTCATACCTGAGTCAGCGACACGAAAAGGACCATTTTTTGCCATTGTTTTTTCATTCCAATTACAAGCACGAGCAAAATATACAATTGCCATGAAGCGATCATAATCTTGTTTTTGTGGGCGCATGTGCGGATCAACGTGACTTAGGTCGTTGCGGTCATATTCGCCAACATTACTAATATCAATGTTTTGCATTGCCTCATCCCACTCAGGTGCATTATCTCGCCCACTTTCCCAAGGATGGTTTACCACAATCATGCCATTTTCATTTCGATGTTCAAAAAACCAGCGATGCGAAGCCATAAATTTTGGAAAGAGCTCTTTAAGTCTATCTAACCCAAATTCCTTATCTTTATCAAAGATCAAACGTGCAAAACTTGCCGCAACAGGCGGCTGAGAAATACCTGATGTTTGAGGCACTTGGTTTGTATCCCAAACATCAGGGCCAGGAAAATAACCAGCGATTGATTGATGAAAAATTATATGTGGCACCATGCCGTTTGACCATTGGCTAGAAAAAAGAGTTTCTAACTCAATCCAGGCACGATTGATATCAAAAGTAGCAAAGCCCAATGCTGCAAATGCACTATCCCAATTCCATTGATATGGATAAAGACCAACCGTTGGCACTGTGTAATTGCCTTTATCATTGCCAAGCATGATTTTTTTGGCTTGTTCATCAAGAAAATTTATCACTATCATTTTATCCTTTTACACTGCCTGCTGTTAAACCCTTAGTCATAAATTTTTCTAACCCTAAAAATATCAACATGATTGGAATTGTTGCAATTACCGAGCCAGCCATTAGGTGCTGGCGTGGAATTTCAGAGGAGTTTAACATTGCTACGCCTCTGGTAAGAGTGAATTTACTTGGGTCATCTAACAGCATAAAAGCTAATAAAAATTCATTCCAAGCAATCATGAATACATAAAGCGAAACTGAGGCAATTGCAGGTAGACTCAGAGGTAAGGTAATTTGCCAAATTACTTTTAGGCGGGTTAATCCATCCATTAAACCTGCTTCTTCTATTTCAGCAGGAATTCCACGAAAATATCCTTGTAGCATATATAGCGCAACAGGAATTGTGGTTACTGGGTAAATTAACAAAATACCAAAAATTGAATTACGCAACCCAACCATTGAAAAAGCAATATAAATTGGCAGAGCTAAAACAATCATTGGCACCATATAGATTAGCAGAATTGAGCGTGACATCATTGCCTGACCTTTGAAGCGCAGGCGTGCTACCGCATAAGCCCCTGGAATAGAAAACAACAAGGTAATAACTACTGTCATTACGGAAACAAAAAACGAGGTGAGTAGATAATTACCAAAATTATAATCTCGAAATAATTCAATATAAGAGCGAAATAAATCCCAACCCTTACTTAAATCTAACGAATAATCCAATGGGTTAAGAAGCAAAGCCTGTTGGCTTTTTAAAGAGGTCATCAGCATGATAAAAAATGGAATTACTACAATAGAGATAAAAAATAGATAACCAAAGCCCGTTAGAAAACGAATTATTGATTCCTCAAATTCATGGCGGGTTAATTTGTTAACTGGGAGTTCAGAAAAAAATTTTGATAATGGCCAGATCAAGGAGAATGCAAACAATATCAGCCCTAAAACCTGTGCTAAACTATTTTGGGAGAGAGAAATTCCCAGTGGCTGACCAAATCTGAATAGTGTGAGAAGAATAATACTAATTAAACCAATGATTACTGTTTGAAAGAATACTGAAATATGAGTTTTTCTTAAAATTATCAGCACCCCAGTTATTGCACCAACTGGCAGGGCGGCAATCAGCCCAGGCGTAGCAGGATCGCCTGTTAAAAGTGAAAAGCTAATCGCAACGACTGTGGCAATTACAGCTGCCCATAAAGCACCAATACCTACCCCAAGGATATATCCATGCCGAAGAAAACTCATAAGCCCTCCTCTCTTGACATAACCTTAAAGAAAAACACTGAGAATAAAATCAGCACCATAAAAATCACCACAGCAACAGCTGCACCTGCACCAATATTTGAAATTGCAAATGCCTGTTCATAAACACTTACCGTGAGGGTTCTTGTTCCAGCGTTACCACCAGTTAGTAAGAAAATATCATCAAATTTGTTGAATGTCCAAATGAAGCGAAGCAAGAATAATACACTTAAAATACCCATTAATTGAGGTAGAGATAAATAGTAGAATTTCTGAAATGGCGATGCCCCGTCCATATCGGCAGCTTCATACATATCGGTATCAATACTTTGCATTCGTGCCAAAATAAACAAAAATGACATTGGAAAATAACGCCATATCTCAAATATAGTCACCATAATCAGAGCTTGTGGCTTTGCCCCAAAAAAATTGATTGGCTCTGAAATTGCACCCATCTGAACTAATAACGAATTAGCAGAGCCTGAAAATGGATCAAATAATGTCACCCATGTGAAAGCAACTGCAATAACGGGGGCAACATAGGGGAATAGAAACAGGCCACGTAAAACCCCCTGACCCCTAAAACTTTTATTAAGCAGCATTGCCGCAAATAAGCCTACAGCTAAAGCACCGATAGTTCCAAAAACAGCATAAAAAATTGTAACACCAATCACGCCCCAAAATTCACGGCCATCAAAAAGCCGAATGAAATTATCTAATGTAAAAGTCGAGTTGAATAGAATTGAGCTTGATTTACCGTTGAGATTTGCCTTTGTATCATTTAGATCAATCTTGCTTTCAATAAAATTTTGATCTGCCGTAACTAACATTTTCATTTTTTCATTATAGCCAGCTTCCCAGTCACCTAAAGTGCAAAACAGCTTAACCCCATCTAAAGTGCACCGTTCATCTAGCTCCAAAATAGTGAGCCCCTTAGGAATGACATCTGTCAATGTTACATTCAAAATAGAGTTAGAGCGGGAAGAGTTTCTAAGGCGGTATTCAAGAATTGCTTCATCACCAATTTTAGTTAAATCTCCACGAATACGCTCATAAGCGCTTGGAGTTGGAGGGCGCAGGTCAGCCAAGCCAATTGGTTTAAAGCTGATCCAAAAAATGGCTATAAGAGGCAGGAAAACCACTAAAGCTGCGCTGATTAAAGTTGGCGTCAGCATTCCCCACGCAAGTTTTGCTTCGCGTTTTTGTAACGGGCCAAAACCCTTGGGTGAAGAATTTACTCTCATCTTTATGCCTAAAGTTTATTAAAAAAGGTCGGGACAATAAGTTTCGCCCCGACCATAAGCTTATTTAATTTGTGCTAATTCCTCATTCATGATTTTAACCGTTGCGCTTGCATCACGCACTCCATCTATATATTCTCTAACTAAACGATTGATAACTTGAGAGTTAATCATTTTTGAAGCAAGAGCCAACTGACCCTCAGATACACCCCAACGTTTTGCAGTAGTTAAACCACCAACAATTTCATCAATCATCTCTTGTGCATAAAGCTCGCTTAAAGGTGCTTTGCGATCAACACCAACAGGTAGCTTTGACCAGCCAACTTTAAAGCTATCTGGGTTTTTCTTAGTGCCTAAGCGCACAGGAAATTTACCCTCAGGTGCAATTGAAAGCGTTTGCAAATAACCATCAGACATTGAATATTCAACAAATTTCTCTGCCGCACTAATATCTGCATCAGATGTTATACCAAAATACCTTATATCTGCCCAAGCAGCTCCATCAGGGTTAGATGGCCCTGAGAATTTAGTTACAATACCAGTTGCGGCTGCAAGTGCAGAGGAAGTTGGATCATCATTGATCGTAGGTGGAGCAGAATCACGAAGACCAGCCAACTCATCAAGAATGAATGGTGACCAGATAATCATTGCAGCTTTTCCAGCAAAATATAATTCGCGTGATTGTTTCCAATATAATTCGCCTGGAGGTGAGGCGTCTGCAATAGCTTTATAAAACTCTAAAACTTCTATTGTTGCTTTTTCGTCCAAAGGTTTGAATCCATTTGCATCAACAGGGGAAACACCATTAGCTAAGAATACGTGCTCAAGTACCTGAGACATAAAACCTTCGTCAACTTTTGTAGCTGCTACAAAACCATATATTTCAGGTGGATTATGCAATTTCGCAATAGCGGTGACCACATTAGCATAACTCGTAGGTGCTGCAAGACCAGCCGCATCAAACAAATCTTTGCGATAAACAACCATTTGCGTCCAGCCATCAACTGGCACAGAAGCATAACCTCCATCAACTGCTGCCATGTTTAAAGCACCTGGTGAGAATGTATCTAACCCCAATGAGTTTACTACATCTGTTGCTGCCTCACTATCAAGAATACCAGCTTCTGCCCAAGGTAGGGCATATTGTAGAGGATGATAAATAATGTCTGGCAAATCACCAGCCGCAAAAGCAGCCGTAGTGCGAGTGCCAAGATCTGATTCCTCAACAGGAATAACTTCAACAGAAATACCAGAAGAAGCCTCAAAGTCAGAAGCCATTTGCTGTTGCTTTGCTAATCTATCTGGTTGAGTTTCAGTTGTCCAAAAACGTAAATCCTCTGCGTTAGCAGCAAATGCTGACATTATTAATGCCAGCGAACTTCCTAATAACAGGCTTTTTTTTAATTTATTCATTATGGCCTCCCTGACCAGTTTTTAATATCTCTACAACAATTGCAGAGATTTCATTTGGCGACTTAGTGCATGGCCCATCTGACTGCCTCTCAATCAGATTAGCATCTACCAATTCGCAAAAATTATTTTCATCAGCCCCCAAAATGACTTGCAAAATAATATCGGCAAGCCGATTTCCAGATTGCTGCACATCAACGGCAAAAGTTGTAAGTGCGGGTGTGGCATAAGCCCCCTCGGGCATTCCATCATATCCAATGATTGAAATATCACGCCCAATGAATAGACCCAAAGATTCAACCGCTCGATATGCACCAAGAGCCGCACGATCTAAAGCGCAAATAATTGCACTTGGTGGATTGGCTGATGTCAGTAATTTTCTAGCTGCCCTAAAGCCTTGCTCTTTAGACATAGCACCTTCAATAATAAGATTATCATCGGCTTTGATTGCAGATTTCTCTAAGCCTTTTAAATATCCCTCACGACGCAATTTCTCAAAATTATTGTCAGCATTTCCGCCGATATAAGCGATATGCTGATGATTGAATTTTACCAAACGCTCCACAGCTTGCACCATTGCGTTTTCGCCTGCTATATCAAACCATGCACAATCTGTAGTATCTGCAATGCGACCATAAAGAACAAATGGAACCTGTTTATTCTTAAGTAGAGTAACTCTAGCATCATTGATTTTTGTTCGCGGAAGAATAAAGCCATCAACTTTTTGCTCAGCAATAAGCCGTGAATGAACCTCTATATTATGTTCATCAGAGTGAGCAGTGGCAACAACTAATGTCCAGTCCTCCTCACCAAGACGGCGCGATATGCCGTTTAAAAATTCTGATAAAAATGGTTTGTGGACATTTAACCCCTCAACATTAAGAACAAGCCCAATGGACTTTACTAAACCAGTGCGAATTGCTTGAGCATGAGAAGAAGGGCGATAACCCATTTGCTTTGCAGCTTTTACAACTCGCTCGCGGGTTTGCCTTGCTATGTCGGGGTAATTATTTAGGGCTCGAGAGACTGTGCCCTTGGTCAGATTCAAATGAGTGGCAAGGTCTTGAATCTTGACTTTGCCGCTATAGGACCTTCTATCTGGCCGAGTTATTTTTACTCCATCTCTCACTCTATCTCCCCTTAGAAAAGCATCCCAACCCTCCTTTGATAAAAATCTTTACATACGAAATCGGTTTCGTCAATATATTTCGAAACCGATTTCGTTAAATAATAATTATAACCCAATTTCTCCAAGTAATTTAACCAGCTAGCCCAAATTTCAGAACTAATTTTATTACTTTTTAGATTGACAAGTCTTGCATATATAAAAGTCGTTAGCGCTAAAACATTCACTATATCACTGCTTGCTTTTGTTGCGAGCAAATAGAATTTAGCTGACAATCAAGCTGCAAGGATAAAATAAGATCGTTTGATTGAACCACAGACTATTTGAAAGGACTGCAAAAGATAACTTCTAAAAAATTCAAGCTTTTGAGGTTTTGATAATATTGTTTTCATTTATGCAACTTAGTGCATCAACTGCCATTTTCCAATACTATAATATGAGTAGCATATTTACTATACACCATATAAAGGTGTCTTCTTAATAATAAAGAGAGATAAGGAAAACCTATTTAAAAAAATATAGCCTAAGTAGACATTAAAATTTATCCTAATCAATATAACAAAAGCA
>JALSJY010000247.1 GCA_026989045.1 Hyphomicrobiales bacterium
TGTGCTCAGCTTTGCAATAATCCCATCCGCTGGCACACCAAGCATATTCCTTGCACCAGAGCAGATAAACCACGACAGTCTAGCAGCGCTAGATGCCATTGCGCATTTATTGCCAAAAGATGAGTTTGCTGATGCTATTAAATCACTTCCAAAAGGTCAAACAAACATTTGGATTGATTCAAATTCTGCTCCTTTTGCTATTAAGAGAATTCTTAAAAAAGCAGGGGAAAAGCTAACTCAAAAGCCCGACCCTATTTTAGCTATAAAGGCGATTAAAAACAGCGCCGAGATTGATGGTATGAAAAAAGCTCACCTGCTTGATGGCATTGCTTTGGCAAAATTTCTTTGCTGGTTTGATGAAAGTTCACCATCAGGAAAACTAAGCGAAATTGAGATTGTTAAGCGTTTAGAAAATTTCAGGCGAGAAGAAAAAACGCTTAAAGATATAAGCTTTGATACTATTGCAGGCGCTGGTGCAAATGGCGCAATCGTGCATTATCGAGTGAATGAAAAATCTAACAGCACGCTTAAACAAGGTGAGATTATGCTGGTTGATAGTGGCGGGCAATATCTTAGCGGCACAACAGATATTACTCGCACGCTGTTTTGTGGCTCTGCAACTATAGAGCAGAAACAGCACTACACAAGAGTGCTAAAAGGCATGATGGCTATTTCCATGCTACGCTTTCCTAAAGGAACAACAGGCGGGCAGATTGATATTTTGGCACGGCAATTTTTATGGCAAGAGGGAAAAAACTACGCACACGGAACTGGTCATGGCGTAGGCGCTTTTTTAAGCGTGCATGAAGGGCCAATTGGCATTTCACCACGAGTAACATCAGCACTAGAAAAAGGGCATATCCTCTCTAATGAGCCAGGATATTATAAAAGCGGCGAATATGGTATCAGAATTGAAAACCTCATTCATGTTAAAGAGAGCAATGTCGCAAAGGATTTTTTAGAGTTCGATACACTAACCCTAGCGCCAATTGATACACGACTTATTGATAACTCATTACTCACAAAACTAGAGGTAAATTGGCTTAATACCTATCATAAAAAAGTGTGGGAAGCGCTTGAGGGTAAGTTAGATAAACCAGTAAGAAATTGGCTAAGAGAAGCAACAAGGGCGATTTAGTTTAGCTTACAGTTCGATATAACGGAGTTTTACTCGTCACACTAAATATCAGCTAAGCACTTAAGACTCTTCGCTAACTCTCAGAGTGACATTGTTAGGTTGTCATGCTGAGCGAAGACGAAGCATCTTAAGATTTTCATCTGCGTTCAGAATAACAAAAGAGAAAAATGACAAATTTTAAAAAAGATATAACCAATGCATTAAACGAAGTTTTGGCATATGTTGAGGGCAAGGAAACTGGCATTGTAAAGCATAATATTAAAACTGACGAAATTGATGTTAAAAAAATCAGGCATCAACTTAACCTAACTCAAGTTGAGATGGCTTTACTCCTAGGCACTAGCGCATCAGGGCTTATAAAATGGGAACAAGGCACACGCAAACCACACGGCGCCGCCAAAACTTTGCTACGTGTTATGGAAAAAGAGCCTAATGCAATTATCAGAACGCTAATTGCTAGTTAGGAAATTAGAAAAACCAACTCTAATCTACCAACGCCAACCACTCATTCTCACTAAGCACTTTAACACCAAGCTCATTGGCTTTTCTTAGCTTTGAGCCAGCCTTTTCGCCAGCTACCAACATATCTGTTTTGGCGGAAACCGAACTTGAAACCTTTGCCCCCAATCGCTCGGCCTGGGCTTTTGCTTCTGCTCGGGTAATTTGTTCAAGCGTTCCTGTGAACACAATTATCTTGCCCGCAATAGGGCTATCATTTGCAATATTTGCAACATATTCTTGCGGTTTCACATGTTTCAGCAATTCATCAAGAGCCTGCTTATTTTTGTCATTGTGAAAAAATGCAACCACTGAATTAGCCACCGTCTGCCCTATTCCATCAATCGCCAATAATTGCTGGTAGGCTTCGCTATTCTTATCACTTGCCGCTATTGCCACTTTTTCAAATTGCTCGAAACTACCATAGGTTTTGGCAAATAGGCTTGCATTGGTTATGCCAACATGACGAATGCCAAGCGCAAAAATAAATCTTGATAATTGGGGCGTTCGTGCAGCATTTATTGCCTCAAAAAGCTTAGTCGCAGATTTTACTCCAAAGCCTTCTTTGTTGCGCAAAGGGGTTAGGCTTTTTTTATCCCTCTCTTCCAGCGTAAAAATATCTGCTGCATGTTTTATTAAACCTTGCTCAAAAAACATTTCAATTTGTTTTTCACCCAAACCATCAATATCTAGCGCATTGCGAGAGACAAAATGTTTGAGTTTTTCCTTTGCTTGCGCTGGGCATACCAGCCCACCAGTGCAACGGCGCACCACATCAACATTGCCAGTTTTTGCATCTATTTCACGAATAGCCTCTGAACCGCAAACGGGGCAGGTTTTAGGGAAATCATAAGCATTTGAACCAATTGGACGCTTTTCTAGAATCACTTTAACAACTTGTGGAATAACATCGCCTGCCCTTTGCACCACAACGCTATCGCCAATTCTTACATCTTTGCGCTTAATTTCATCTTCATTATGCAAGGTTGCATTTGTTATTACTACACCACCAACCGTCACTGGCTTTAGCCGAGCAACAGGAGTAAGCGCACCCGTGCGACCAACCTGAATATCAATATCCTCAACAATTGTCACCGCCTGCTCAGCTGGGAATTTATGCGCAATTGCCCAACGTGGCGCGCGCGCAACAGCTCCCCATCGTTGCTGCAAATCAAGCCTATTCAGCTTATAAACAACACCATCAATATCATAACCAAGGCTAGCTCTTTGCTCTTCAATTTTATGATAATGGGCCAGCATTTCTTTTGCATCTTTGCAAGTTTTTGTAAGCGGGTTTATTGCAAAACCCCACTCACCCATTTTCTGCACCGCTTCAAATTGAGTTAAAGCAAATTCGTTAGAGGTAAGGCCCCAAGCATAGGCAAAAAACTTGAGATTGCGCTTAGCCGTTACATTTGCATCTAGCTGACGCAACGAGCCAGCGGCAATATTACGCGGATTAACATAGGTCTGCTCGCCAGCTTCTGCTGCCTTTTTATTAAGTTCAGCAAAGTCATCATGGCTCATATAAACTTCACCACGAATTTCAATTCTATCTGGCCAGCCCTGCCCTTTTAACTCAAGAGGAATATCTTTTATAGTTTTCAGATTTTCAGTAATATCCTCACCCACAAAGCCATCACCACGGGTAGAGCCTTGCACAAATATACCGTTTTCATAGAGCAAAGAAGCGCTAACACCATCAATTTTTGGCTCAGCGGTAAAGCTAAGCTCTAAGTCTTTATCATGCTTAAAAAACTTTCTTGCCCGTTCAACAAAATCTGTCACGTCATTTTCATCAAAAGCATTACCCAATGAGAGCATAGGCTCAAGATGCGTAACTTTAGAAAAACCCTCAGCAATCGGCGCACCAACTTTTTCACTTAAACTATCAGGACGTTTTAACAACGGAAATTTTTCTTCTATTGCTAAATAACGCTGTTTAAGTTGATCATATTGTGCATCGCTAATTTTTGGATCATCATTTCTATAATAAGCTATATCTGCATCAACTAAAAGCTGATGTAAGCGATCAAGCTCAATTTTTGCTTCATCACTATCCAAATCACCAACATCAACCTGCATCACTCAACCTCAGAAATAAGCCGCTTAGCCGCCGCTCGAGCTTCATCAGAAATCTCAGCGCCAGCCAACATTCGAGCCAATTCTTCACGCCGCTCACCTTCATCAAGTGGTCTCACGTTGGTTCGCATGGTTTCCCCATTATCGATAGAGTTTTTTTCAATCAACAGATGGCTATTCGCCCTTGCTGCAACTTGGGGTGCATGAGTTACGCTAATCACTTGTAGCTCTTGCGCCAAACGCGCCAAACGCCGACCAATTGCATCGGCAACAGCCCCGCCAACCCCGCTATCAATTTCATCAAAAATCAACACAGGCGCAGACCCTTTATCAGCCAACACTACCTTTAGCGCTAAAAGAAAACGCGACAATTCACCACCCGATGCCACCTTCATCATTGGCCCAGCACTTGTTCCCGGATTTGTCTGCACATGAAATGCTATTGCGTCATAACCATTTGATGAAATTTTTTTATTTTCAATAATATGCTCAACAATAAAGCGTGCCGCACCAAGTTTTAGGTCAGGCAATTCCTTATTCACCGCATTTTCTAACTCTTTAGCCGTTTCTTGACGTGCTTTGCTTAGCAAATTCGCAGATTTAAAATAACTCTCATGAGCCTTTGCTGATTTATCTTCTAATTCTTTTAGCTCAACCTCACTATTATGCAACTGCTCCAATTGAGTTTGATAATGTTCTAAAACTTGCGGTAATTGATCACAAGTAACATTGTGTTTTCGTGCTAGCGCCCTCAAAGCAAATAAACGCTCTTCTGTATTCTCTAAATCAGACGCATCATAAACCATATCTCTTTTAAGTTGCTCAAGCGCCTCAGCACTATTATCAAGTGCAAGCAAACTATTATCAAGCGCCTCTATCATATCATCAAAAAGAGCTGCCCCAGTTTCAGATTTCCGCTCTAAACGGCGCATAAGAGAAGAAATTACTGCTGAGGGAGAAGAATTTCCATTCAATATTTCATCAGCATCACTTACTTCACCTGCAATTTTTTCAAGCTGCATCATTTTTTGACGCTGATTGCTAAGTTCTTCTTCTTCACCAATCTGAGCAGAAAAACTACTTAATTCTTCAACGCTATGTTTGGCATATTCTTCATCGCTAGCTGCTTGCTGAATTCTCTCTTGGCAAGATTTAAGTGCTTTAGTGACAGCTTCAATTTCATCATACGAATTTAAAACAGCAGAAATTTCTCTTCTATGCTTACCAAACTCATCAAGCAAATTTCTATGTATTGCTCCATCAACAAGCGCACGACTGTCATGCTGTCCATGAATTTCAATAATTAAAGAGCCAATTTTTTTTAACAAAGATGCTGAAACAGATTGATCATTAATGAAGCTACGTGTGCGTCCATCATCATATTGAACCCGTTTTAATAATAAATTATCATCAATTGCAATTTCTGCTTCAAGTAATATTTTATGGGCTGGGTGGTCAGTCGGCAAAGTTATTTCAGCAATAACAAATCCACTTTTGCATCCCTTGCGCACTAATGAGACATCACCACGCCCACCAAGTGCTAAAGTTAAAGCATCAAGCAAAATTGATTTACCCGCCCCTGTTTCACCACTAAGCACACTTAGCCCGTCAGATAATTCTAAATCCAACTGGTCGATCAAAACTATATTTTTAATTGATAATGCACTTAACATGGCTAATCCTTAAGCCAACCCCCAGCTGGCAAAAAAGACTTAGCCATTTACATCGCTCTCAAACAAGTCTTTATTTACAAATTCAGGAGTAAGCCCCTGCTTTTGCAGTAAAGAATAAGCGGACTGATACCAAGTTGAAGATGCATAATTATGCCCTAAAACTGCCGCCGAGGTGCGAGCTTCATTAACTAAGCCCAGAGCTAGATAACTTTCAACCAAGCGAAATAAAGCTTCTTCAATATGAGTTGAGGTTTGATGTTTTTGTACAACTGTTCGAAAACGATTTATTGCCGCACTATATTGCCCATTGCCCAGATAATAACGCCCAACCGACATTTCCTTACCAGCTATCTGGTCATAAGCTGTGCGCAGGCTTTCACGCGCATCATCAGTATATTTTGAATTAGGGTAAGTATTTACAAGTAATTGCAGAGTATCTATTGCATCTTGAGATAATTGCTGATCGCGAGTAATATCTTTTATCTGCGCATAATAAGAAGTTCCCTTTAGATATAAAATATAAGGCACTTCTTTTGAGCTTGGATAAAGCGCTAAATATCTGTCGGCTGCCATAATAGCTTCAGGATATTTGCCCATGCGGAAATTTGCATAAACTGTCATTAACTTAGATTTTTCGGAATAATCAGAGAATGGGTGTTGACGTTCAAGCTTTTCAAGGGTTTTAAGGGCTGTTTGGTAATATTGGCGATCCATATCATCAAGCGCACTTTGATAAAGCGTTTCGGGTGGAATAATCACTTCTTCTTTAATTTTTGGCGGGCCAAACAGATTAAAACCAGAGCAAGCGCTCAAGCTTAATATTGCTGTTAGCAAAATAATAAGGCGAAATATTTTAGAAACACTATTTCCAACTACATAAAAAGTCACAAGAAATCCTATTTTTGTTTTTTGCTTTCTTAAAATCAAAATGACTCAAAAATATGGCACAATAATAATCATTTAAATTTTAATAAGCTATATTATCCAACCGAGCGTAAATATGATTCTACTCTCAATCCATCAGGTAAATCATTAAGAGCATCAAAAACAAGCGGCAATTCATCTGCATTCACAATTTCATAATTATCATCATTTGCAAATAAGCTAGACAAAACTAACGCATTTAACCCATGTCCACCTTTAAACGAGCGAAACATTCCATAAATAGGCAAACCACCTAAAGCAAGATCACCAACAGCATCAAGCAATTTATGACGAACAAATTCATCATCAAAACGTAACCCTTCAGGGTTCATCACACGGTCTTTTTCAACTGCGATGGAGTTTTCCATAGATGAGCCAAGCGCATGACCGCCTTGGCGTAGAATTTTTGCCTCTTCAACAAATCCAAATGTTCTAGCCAAAGCAACTTCATCAAAATATTTTTTAGGTGTCCAATCAAAAATCATTCTCTGACGACCAATAACAGGACTATCAAAATCAATTTCAAGATCAAGTGCGCGGCCATTATAAGGCTCAAGCGCAGCAAATGCATCATTATTTCTAACTGTTACAGATCTCAATATTTTAATATATTTGCGCTTTTGAGGTAAAACTTTAAGCCCAGCTTGCACAATAGCCTTAGCAAAAGGCATGGCACTACCATCTAATATCGGACATTCAGCACCGTTAATAACAATCAAAGCATTATCAACACCAAGGCCACTAAGAGCAGAAACTACATGCTCAATAGTCGCAACGCTTTTAGAATCGCCCAAATCAAGCGTTGTGCATAAAGTGGTGCTTAAGATTTTAGAATAATGAACTTCTGATGGGCCGGTTGTTTTTCCATTATCAAGCAAGCGCATGATTTTAATGCCCTCACCAGCCACCGCTGGCTCAATCGACATAGTAACGGGCAGGCCTGAATGAACACCAATCCCAGCAAATTCCAAAGGACTAACTAAAGTACACTGCCGCGCAGAAAGACTATTCATATTAAAAAACCACCCAGAACTCAAAAGTCTTTATTGCTATAGCCTAAAAAAAACTTACGCGATAGTCACACTAGCCATTCATTAGCATTTTTTTTAGTTTTTAGCTATGCTTCCTAAGAAAAGATGGGATTTCTAAGTGTTCTTTACGCATTTGAACATTATCTTTTTTAAACTGTTGCTCATTTGCACGCCCATGCCTATCCATATTACCAGCACTACCTAAATTTTCCTTGCGAGTTGTTGCAGATACACCTGATTCTATAGCATTTCTAGCAGCAGCATCATCTACATAATGGCTATTTTCTTTTTTACTATCCCTCAAACCAATGCTAATACCAACATTTGAAGCAAGACGTTTTAGCATTCCTCGTGGGGTGTTAGAATATTCATCTTGAGAATCATTCTTCTCTGCCATGTGATTATGCCCTTGCGATCTTGGCATAACTCTAGTTGCTTCAGGACGAGCTGGTTTTGATGGAATATGAACCTTTGGCATCTCT
>JALSJY010000248.1 GCA_026989045.1 Hyphomicrobiales bacterium
GTTAGCAGTCAATCTGGCGGGTGGGGAGGGATTCGAACCCCCGGAACGCTTGCGCGCTCGCTGGTTTTCAAGACCAGAGCATTCAACCACTCTGCCACCCACCCGCTTAATTAGACCATTTAGACGTTCAAATCATTTCTGACAAGAAAAAATTTCATTTATTTGCGCTAAGTTTGTTCATCATATTTTTTCTTTATTTTCTCAAGTTGTTTAATCATTCTCAAATCATCATGAAAAGCAAAAAATATTTCTACTTTTATGGCTTAATATAGCATAGTCACTTCGCCTGAGCGCTAGAAAAAACATCTCTAAACCTTTAGAATATAAAACCAAACAACAATTACTGGAGTTCAAAAAATGGAAAGTTTTACCCCCCTTTCAGCGCTATTAGGTGGCGCTATGATTGGTCTTGCTTCGGCAATTCTTTGGGTTGGCAATGGTCGCATTGCTGGAATTTCTGGTATATTTGGGCAGTTATTACCACCAGCAAAAACTATTATTTGGCGGCTGGTGTTTTTAGCATCGATGATAGGGGCAGCGTATCTTGCCTATTATTTCTTGCCTGACCTAAGCGTTGTTGGCGGGCAGAAGTTTGAGCAGGTAAAACTTATAGGAAGCCCACTTTGGATTGCTATTGCTGGTTTGTTAATTGGTTTAGGCACAAAAATTGGTAATGGTTGCACCTCTGGTCATGGTGTTTGTGGCTTGGCTAGATTCTCTTTACGCTCGCTTGTTGGTGTGCTGATTTTCTTTGGCGTTGCCATCATTACCGTTACTATTACTGGAGTAGCACGATGAACGATAGCTTAAAACTCCCCTATTTGCTTGTTGCAGCTATCAGCGGCGCTTTATTTGGTGGCGGGTTATATATTTCGCAAATGATTGATCCGCTTAAAGTCTTGCGGTTTTTAGATTTTGGTGCAATCCCATCTGGAAACTGGGATCCATCGCTTGGTTTTGTAATTGTTGCGGCGATTGGCGTTATGTTTATTGGTGTTAGAATTGCTGATAAGCGCAAAATGCCTTTGTTTAATGGCAAGTTCCACCTGCCAGATGTTAAAAAAATTGATAAGCCGTTAGTTATTGGCTCTTCATTATTTGGTGCTGGTTGGGGAATGTCGGGCATCTGCCCCGGTCCAGCCATTGCGCTAATCGCCTTCATGCCAGAAAATCTTTTGATTTTTTTAATAACAATGTTTGCAGGATCGTTTTTAGGTCATTATGCTATTAAATGGATAGTAGCAAATGAGGCATAAAGCTTGTGAGCAAAAAAGAGATTATAAAAACTGATATTGTAATTGTTGGCGGCGGGCTTGCTGGCACTGCCGCCGCTATTTGCATTGCGCAATTAGGGTTTAAGATTATACACCTTGCGCCAACTGCCCCGCGAGATAGCCGAACCTCTGCCCTTATGGGGCCAAGCATTGATATTCTAACCTCATCTGGTCTGATTGAAGAGCCTAAAAATATCGGCGTAAAATTGAGTAAAATTCGTATCATTGATGCAACTAATAGATTGATACGTGCGCCAGAGGCATTGTTTGATGCTCGTGAAGCAGGCTTGGATTGCTTTGGCTATAATTTCACCAATACAGGCTTACTTGATGCTTTTGAAGAAAAGGCGCAAAAAATAGATTCTTATCAACATATTGTTGATAGTTTTCAAACTATTGAATCAAATAATAATGACATCACCATTAAAACTAACGAGGGGCAGATTATTAAATGCCAAATGTTAGTCGGTGCTGATGGTAAAAAATCCTCTGTTCGCGCTGCAGCTGGAATTGGGATAAAAGAGAAAAAACATGCTCAATCTGCCCTAGTTTGTGACCTTGAGCTTGAACGTGACTTAGATTGTGCTTCGGTTGAATTTCACTATGACAATGGCCCTTTTACGCTTGTGCCTGCGGGAGGGAAAAAGGCTAACCTTGTTTGGATGGATAAATCAGAGATTTTACTTAGCGCACAACAGGGCGGCGATGAAAATCTTATTAAAGAATTTGAAAAACACTCGATGAGTCTGTTTGGCAATATTAAACTTATCAGTAAAACTTTTATTTTTCCGCTATCAAATTTAAGCGCCGATACGGTGGGAGAAAATGGTGTGGTTTTGCTTGGTGAGGCAGCGCATGCTTTTCCACCTGTTGGCGCTCAGGGATTAAATTTGAGCCTACGTGATATTGTTGAATTGGTTGATATTTTAAAAAGCGTCGATAAAAGCAAAAAAGATTGGGGTAAAAATACTAGCTCCCAATATGCAAAAACCCGAGAGAAAGACTTAAAGGCCACCTCTATGATGGTGGAGAGTTTATTTAAGTCTTTGCTTAGTGACTTTTTACCTGTGCAAGCAGCAAGGGCAAGTGGATTATGGGCGTTAAAAGCTTTGCCGCCATTACGTAAAAAGGCTTTTTCTATTGGAATGGGTGAGCGCTGATATTCTTACCTGTCGTCATTTGCCGAACTAAGAGGCACAATCTCTCAGCCGCCTTTGCGAGCATCCTTAATGCGCGGCAATCTAGGATTTTGTAGGCTAACTCAGCAATTCTATATTACCGTTTGGCTTTACGTTAGTGGGCTACCCTCCGCAAATGCAAATGATAATATTAACTAATGTAACAACCCTAACCAGCTAACAAAAACTATTGCGTTTGCGGTGTATTTTTTTCATTTTCTTGACGTAACTGCTCGGCTCTATCTTGTAATTGCTGTTCTAGTGCGGTTTCGCCACTTTCTTTTTTGCGGAATTGATCAAAGGTAAGCGAGGTATCACTATCATAAACAGCAGTGAAGCCTGAAAGGTTGATGTTTACGACTAAATCTTTATTTTGCTGGGTTTTTGCCGACAATGTTAATTTGCCGCCTTTTTTTAGCGCATTGATATAGTTTTCATTTATCACTAATTGCGACGTGCATGAAATTTTATCGCAAAGAACAAAAGGAACACGCACTGGCTTACCGCCATCAATTTGCCAAACCATATTAAAAGGCAGCAAGACACCTAAAGGAACAGCAGCTACCGCTAAAAGACGACTCTCCTGCCCTGGATCATTACGCAACATAAATGAGCCAAAAAACTGCCCGTTAGCCAAAACAACTTGGCGCATGATGCAAGCTTTTTCGCCACTTTCCAAAGGTTCACAAATTTTTAGCCAATTATCTTCTGGCTTTGGCGCAGCTGGTGCGGAGGCTGGCTTAGCCGCTTCGCTAGCTGGTGCTTCTTGTGCAATAGCACCAAAGCTAAACATCAAACCTGCAATGGCTAAACCTACAAAAGTAATTTTACTAAAATTCATGAGTGTTCCTAATGAAATACTGGGCAAATGCCCTTTTAAAAAAAATCTAAACAATGTTCAAGTCTTAGAATCTGGCAAGAAAAAGACCTAACCAAGATATATTAAAATTTATTATACTTTTGCGGCATTATTATCATCATTTTCTACTAATTTAACAAGCTTTGACAAAATAGAGGCCGTGCCGAGCAGTCGATCATCTGGCTTTGGCCAGTTTCTAGCAAAAACCAACTTTTGATCGGGTTTGATTCTTACTAATTGACTAGGGTCTGAAACTAACTTCATTAGCGCAACAGGATTTGGAAAAATATTATCTTTCAAAGCGATGATTGCGCCCTTTGGTCCGGCATCAATTTTTTCAACATTTGCAATTTTACAAAGTGATTTCACCAAGACAATTTTTAACAATGCCTGAACCTCTTCAGGAAGCGGGCCAAAACGATCAATCAATTCTGCCCCAAATTCATCAATTTCATGCGTCTGAGTGAGATTTCCTAAACGACGATAAAGTTGCATTCTTATTGAAAGGTCTAACACATAATTCTCAGGTATCATCACAGGCATGCCTAGCGAAATTTGTGGCGACCATTCGCCCTGCTCATCTGCCTCGCTCTTACCTGCTTTTAATGAGTTTACAGCCTCTTCAAGCATGGCCTGATAAAGCTCATAGCCAACTTCTTTAATATGACCCGATTGCTCATCACCCAAAAGATTGCCCGCGCCGCGAATATCCAAGTCATGACTTGCAAGCTGAAATCCTGCCCCCAGACTTTCAAGCGATTGCAAAACCTCTAAACGGCGCTGTGCTGTATCGGTAATTTTTCGCTCAAATGGAGTGGTAAAAAGCGCATAGGCACGAGTTTTTGATCGGCCAATCCGCCCCCGTATTTGATAGAGTTGCGCAAGGCCAAAATTATTGGCCTTATGCACAATTAGCGTGTTGGCATTTGGGATATCAAGCCCTGATTCAACAATTGTGGTTGCTACTAAAACATCATATTTGCCATCATAAAAATCATTCATAATGTCGTCTAATTCACCTGCTGGCATCTGCCCGTTTGCAACTATATAAGAAACTTCTGGCACCTGTTCGCTTAAAAATTCAGCAATTTCTTTTTGGTCTTTTATGCGCGGCACAACATAAAACGCCTGCCCGCCGCGATATTTTTCTCTTAGCAAAGCCTCACGCACACTAAGCGCATCAAATGGCATGATAAAGGTGCGAATAGCTAGCCTATCAACTGGTGGGGTGGCCAAAAGCGAAAGATCGCGCACTCCTGTTAAAGCTAATTGCAAAGTGCGTGGAATTGGTGTCGCGGTAAGCGTTAAAACATGCACATTATCGCGCAACTCTTTTAAGCGTTCTTTATGCCCTACTCCAAAATGCTGCTCTTCATCAATTATCAACAGACCAAGATCAGCGAAATCAACGGATTTTGATAGCAAGGCGTGCGTGCCGATAACAATATCAACAGCACCATCTTTCATGCCCTGTTTTGTTTGTTTTAACTTTGTAGCAGGCACAAGTCTTGAGGCTTGCTCAATTGTAATTGGCAGGCCAGCAAAACGCTGTGTAAATGTTTTAAAGTGCTGACGCGCTAACAATGTGGTTGGCACAACAACTGCGGTTTGCCGCCCGTCCATCGCCATAGCAAAAGCCGCCCTTAGGGCAATTTCTGTTTTTCCAAAACCAACATCACCACAGATAAGTCTATCCATAACCCGACCAGAGGTTAAATCATCTAACACCCGCTCAATCGCAACTAATTGATCCTCGGTTTCATCAAAGGCAAATCTAGCGACAAATTCATCATAAGCGCCAGCTGGTAAATTAATTGGCTTAGTTGAACTCATCGCTCGGTTTGCAGCAACGCGAATAAGCTGCTCTGCCATATCGCGAATACGCTTTTTAAGTTTGGATTTTTTAGCCTGCCAAGCAACGCCGCCAAGCTTATCTAATATGCCTGCTGATTCTGAATTGCCATAGCGTGATAAAAGCTCGATATTTTCAACGGGTAAAAATAATTTATCCCCCTTAGAATATTCTATCTCAACACAATCATGAGGCGCACCCGACACTTCAATAGCACGCAGGCCAATGAAACGCCCAATGCCATGATCCACATGCACAACTAAATCACCAGCACTTAATGCGCTTGCTTCGGTTAAAGCATCGCTGGCTTTTCGCTTGCGTTGGGGGCGTAAATTACGCTGCCCAAGAATATCAGCTTCACTAAGCACGGTTAAGTTTTTAGATTTAAAACCGCTTTCAAGCGCAAGAATTATTAGAGAAGTTGAATTAACAGGGGCAGTGCTGGCCTCGTTCCAATTGGCCGCTAGGTGTAAATTTTTAAGCCCATGATCCACCAAGACCTGTTTTAAGCGGTCACGCGTCCCTTCACTCCAGCAAGTTAAAATGGTTTTACGTCCAAGTTTTTTTTCGGCTTCAATAAGCTTAATGACACTTTCAAAAATATTACTATTTTGCGCTTTGCGCTCAGCGGCAAAACTTGGCGCAATCACCCCACCCATATCTGTAATGTTTTTAGAGCTGTTTGAGGTTAAAAATGGCGATAATAAAAGTGCCTCGCTATTAGTGGCTAGCTGATAAATTTCTTTATCAACCTCATATAAAAGCTTCACCTCAACAGGGTTATATTGCGCCCCTATTGTCTTTTCATTATTTTCTTGTGCGTTTTTTCTTAAATCTTCCCTTGCTTCATAATAATCAATAATCTGACTTTTACGCTCATTAAAAGCAAGGTCAGATTGATCATCAAATATAAAGGGAGCTTGGTTGCAATAGCTGGCTATAGTGTCGAGTTTTTCATAAAAAAACGGCAACCAATGCTCCATTCCTGCATAGCGCTGCCCTGCACTTATTGCACCATAAAGCGGATCATTTGCCGTATCGCCGCCAAAATTTGTGGTGTAATTTAAACGAAAGCGTTTTATTGTTTCTTTGTTTAAAATAATCTCGCTCATCGGCACTAAAGTGAATGATTTTAATGTGCTGACAGTTCGCTGATTTTCTGGATCAAAATAACGAATTGATTCTAAAACTGAGCCAAAGAAATCAAATCTTAGGGGGAGTTTCTCACTGGGTGGAAATATATCAATCAACCCGCCCCGCACTGCGTATTCCCCTGGTTCTCTAACAGTTGGCACACGCAAATAGCCGTTATTTGCAGCCCATGCCAACATATCATCAGAGATAATAACATCACCTGCAAAAGTGACAAAAGACATATTTGCTACAATTTCACGCGGTGGGATTTTTTGAATGAGAGCGTTAGTCGTAGTTAGCAAAATTGCGCCTTTGGTTTTCTCATCACAAAGCGCGCCAAGCGCACTCATTCTTGCACCTAACGAAACGGCACTGGGCGACACCCTGTCATAAGGCAGGCAATCCCAAGAGGGAAATATATGAATTGGGAAATCAGGCATAAGCTGGCCTAATATTTTACCCATGCTTAAAAGTCGCTCACCATCTCGCGCAACAAAAACTAAGGAAAGAATATCATTGGGGGCTTGTTTTATGCGCTCCTGTGCCATTTGCGCTAACACAATGGCGCTCATGCCATTTGGCACATTTGCTAAAATATTATCAGGCTCTAGCTTAGTCATTTGTTATTTATCTTAGTGCGATCATGTTGAAATTTTATCAATTGAGCAATCAAATCACTATCAACATCAATGGGCAAAATTTCTTGTCCCAAAATCCATTTTAACAAGTCAGTATCTTGCTCATCAATCAGTTTTTCAAAACGATCCAACTCTAAGGTTTGATAATTTGATAAATGAGCATCAGCAAAATGACCAAGTATTAAATCCATCTCTTGCGTGCCGCGATGCCAAGAGCGATAACGCAAACGCTTGCGACGCACCTCAATATTTTCAGGCTTATCTTTAGGCTTATCTTTAGGCTTATTTTTTGAATCATTCATAAACAGGTTTAAACACTTCTTAGCAGGCTTTTACAATAGTATAATATTTGCTAAAAGAAGATAGTTTAACTTCTCAAGGTATAACCTGTGGCACGTCCTGAAACACTTAATCCTCTATTTGCCTCTCTCAGCTCATTAAAAGGCGTTGGGCCACAATTGGAGGCTTTATATAACAGGTTTTTTGCTATCCCTGCAGATAAAAACGCCATTGCGCTTGATTTGCTGATGCACATGCCCACTCAAAGTATTGATAGGCGCAAACAAGTGAATATTGCTAATGCCTATTTTGGTGATATTGTTACCCTAAAATTACATATTGATCGCCATCAATCTCCACCAAAAAATCGCCCCTCTATGCCGCATAGAGTCTTTGCACATGATGAAAGTGGTGAAATTTCTTTGGTGTTTTTTAAAACTCATGGAAATTGGGTTGAGCGCTCTTTGCCAATTGGTGAAACTCGCTATATCTGTGGTGAGATTGGTTTTTTTAATGGCGAAAAACAAATCACCCACCCCGACTATATTTTGCCCTTGGATAAGATAGACACTCTGC
>JALSJY010000249.1 GCA_026989045.1 Hyphomicrobiales bacterium
GCGCCATCTTTATCAAATAAAATTTCTTTTGCTGCGGTGCTAGGGTAAATTTCTACGCCTAATTCTTCAGCTTTTTCACCCAGCCAGACACAAAGCTCACCAAGTGAAATAATATAGGAGTTTTTGTTTTTCATTTGGGGTGGTAAAATAAATTCTGGGATTTTAAAGCTAAAGGGTTTGCCCAAAAAATATAGGCTATTTTTTGTCACTTTAGTTTTTATAGGAGCGCCAGCTTGTTGCCAGTTTGGGATTAACTCATCTAATCCGATTGGATTTAATATTGCGCCAGAGATAATATGGCCGCCGATTTCTGCTGATTTTTCAACAATTGTTACTGAGATTTCGAAATTTTCTTTCTGCCCTTGTTGTTTAATAGCAATGGCGGCGCTTAGGCCAGCAGGGCCAGCCCCAATAATTAGCACATCTGTTTCTACTATCTCTCTATTGCTCATTATTTTTTCCAATATTTATTTTGGCTATGGCGAGTATTTGATAGCTGTGACATAATGAGGGCGAAATGACAAATGAAGAAAAAAACTTTGCTGAAAATTTAAGCGCTCTTGAATGGTATCAAGAGGCAGGCGTTGACTTGGCGGTTGGTGAAAAGGCAATTGACTGGATTAACGCCCCACCAGAGGTGAAAGATAAACCTAATGTGATAACGCCTAATGTGGCGCAACCTGTGGCGCAGCAAGCAAAAATACTGGCAAAGGGAAATGTTAGTAATATTTCTAATGTAGCAATTGATTCAAGCGTAGCAGTTGATTCGAGTGAAGCAATAAAGTTGGCGGCTGGGGCTAAAAATTTGCAGGAATTAAAGGCTGCTCTTATTTCTTATGATGGTTGTGATTTGAAAAAACGTGCCACAAATATGGTTTTTGGTGCTGGTAATGAAAATGCCAAGATTATGTTTGTTGGTAAAGCGCCTAGTAAAGATGATGATATAGAGGGGCAGATTTTTGTTGGGCGAGGTGGAGTTTTGCTTGATAAAATGATGGCAGCGATTGGCTTAAATCGCAGTGATGTTTATTTGAGTAATATACTGCCTTGGCGACCTCCTGGAAACCGTGCGCCAACTGCTGATGAAATTGCCACCAGCATGCCGTTTTTTACTCGGCAGGTTGAGTTGGTTGCACCTGATTATATTTTTACGCTTGGTGAGGTTGCTCCAAAGATTTTATTTGAAGAAAAAAAATCACTCAATAAAATTCGTGGTGAATGGCGAGATATAAAAATTGGCTCACATAGTGTAAAAGTAATTTGTAGTTTTCACCCTGATTTTTTGATTGCTCAACCTGTGCAGAAAAAATCGGCGTGGCAGGATTTGCTTTTGCTTAAAGCGGCGCTTGGTGAGAGTAATTTTGGAGAGAAAACATGAGTGCTTTTTTTATTTTAATATGTTCCTTGGTGGCGATTTTTGGTGCAAAATTCACCCTGCAACATAAAGGAATGAGGCTTTATGTATTGGTGAGCATTTTTGGTATTTGTCTTTTTTTATTGGGCATGTTTGGATTTGGACTATTAAAAACACAAGCTTTTATAGGTGTAATATGTTTTGTAATAGTTTTTGCAATAACGCGTTCAGGTATTTTAGATGACATTTTAAAAAAGAAGACCAGTTACTTTGATTAAAAAAGCAAACTCTACTCCTAATTTTTTTTTCGAGTATGAATTAAGCGCTACTGGGGTGCGAAAGATTGCGGGCGTTGATGAGGCTGGGCGTGGGCCATTGGCTGGCTCTGTTTTGGCGGCGGCGGTTATGTTTGATTTTAGGGCGCTAAAAAATAGTGATTTGTTGGCGGGCTTAAATGATTCTAAAAAACTCTCTAAGAAGAAGCGTTATGAGTTATTTGAAATAATTATAGCTAATGGAGATGTTGGGATTGCTAGTGCTAATCCTGTTATTATCGAGAGGCTAAATATTCGTGGCGCTTCGCTTTATGCAATGAAAAAGGCCGTTTTGGCTTTGCCAAATAAACCCGATCATGTGTTGATTGACGGCAATGCTATTCCTGATGCTCTGGCCATGCCTGCTAGTGCTATAGTTAAGGGTGATAGTAAAAGCCTCTCAATTGCTGCGGCTTCGATTGTTGCAAAAGTTATGCGTGATGAGATGTGTAAAAATATGGATATTGATTTTCCAGAATATGGCTTTGCAAAACATAAAGCTTACGGCACTAAAATTCACATGGAGGCATTAAGTGATTTTGGCGTGACAGATCACCATAGAGTTGGTTTTGCTCCTGTTGCAAAATTATTAGAGAAAAATTAACCTTGTTGTTTATCTAGCCCTTAACCTTAAGCGGTTATGAATCACGCATTAGTATTGCGTTAGGGTTAAGTATATGTTGCGTAACAAGAGTGTTAAAGTTGTTGAAAAACAGCTTATTAAAAATGAGCAGAAACTACCGATTGATACAATTTTAATCGGTGATTGTATTGAGCAAATGAATGCTCTGCCAGAGAATTCTATTGATCTGGTTTTTGCAGATCCCCCATATAACCTACAATTAGAGAGTGGGCTTACTCGCCCAGATCAATCAAAAGTTGATGCGGTTGATGATGATTGGGATAAATTTGATAGTTTTGCTCATTATGATAATTTTACTAATGCGTGGCTAAAGGCGGCACGGCGGATTTTAAAGCCTAATGGTGCGATTTGGGTTATTGGCTCTTATCATAATATTTTTAGAGTTGGCACGGCGTTGCAAAATCATGGGTTTTGGATGTTAAATGATGTGATTTGGCGTAAAAGCAACCCTATGCCAAATTTTCGTGGTACGCGTTTTACCAATGCGCATGAGACGCTTATTTGGGCTTCAAAATCACAAAAATCAAAAGTAACATTTAATTATGAAGCGATGAAACAGGCAAATGATGATGTGCAGATGCGATCGGATTGGCTATTTCCTATCTGCACTGGTGGGGAGCGATTAAAAGACGAAAATAATGATAAAATTCACCCGACACAAAAACCAGAGGCGCTTTTATATCGTATTTTAAATGCTAGCACTAATGTTGGTGATGTGGTGCTTGATCCATTTTTCGGCACTGGCACAACTGGTGCGGTAGCTAAAAAAATGGGTCGTAACTTTATTGGTATCGAGCGTGAAACTCACTATATCAATGCTGCACTTAAACGGATTGCTAAAATTAAGCCAATGCAAGCTGATGCGTTAGAAACTATGCGACCAAAACGTAAAGAGGCTAGAGTTGCTTTTGGTTCGCTGATTGAGCAGGGGCTGATTATGCCTGGCACATATTTATTTGATGCCAAGAAAAAACATAAAGCCTTGGTGCGTGCTGACGGATCGTTAATTTGCAACAAACATGTTGGCTCAATCCATAAAGTTGGTGCTTTGGTGCAAGATGCTGCGGCCTGTAATGGCTGGACATATTGGCATTTTGAGAAGAATGGCAAATTGGCTTTAATTGATGAATTACGCTTTGAAATGCGCGCTTCTATGCAAGAGGAAATTGCAACGATAAAAATTTCAGCCTGAAACTGACCTCCAATAATCAGGTGTTTTAAGCCGTCGATTGTTTTGACAATCGGCGGTTTTTTATAGCACGCTACTCGATAGGCTCATACCTTGATTGGCTCATGGTTCGACAGGCTCAACATGGGGTGTGTGGGGGGGGTTAAGAGGCTCGGAGTAGGCAGAAATCTGCTATGTCGGCAAGCAGATTGACCATGTTGCTTTTTGGTAATTGGTTTAATGCTTGTTTGGCTTTTTCAACGCTTTGTTTTGCCTCATCAAGGGTTTGCCCAAGGGTGTTTTGTTCGTTTAATATTGCGATTATTTGCCTTAGGTCTTTGTCGTCTAAGTCTTGCTTTCCAAGGGCTGAAACAATAGTTGCATGCTCATTTTTATTGGCGCTTTTTAGTGCTAAAATGATTGGTAGGGTCATTTTCCCTTCACGTAAATCATCACCTGTATTTTTGCCCAAAATCCCATTGATGCCACCATAATCTAATGCGTCATCTACTAATTGAAATGCACGGCCTAATTCTGCGCCATATAGGCCTAAGGCCTCTTGTTCTGCCTCACTTGCTCCGCCTGCCATTGCGCCAACCTTAGTAGCGGCTTCAAATAATGTTGCAGTTTTTGAGCGGATAACAAGGTCATATTCTTTTGCACTGGTGGTTAAATCGGAAACTTTGGAAAGTTGAAAAACTTCACCCTCTGCTATGACTGTAGCGGCTTTTGATAAAATGTTTAGCGCATCAAGGTCGCGGGTTTCTACCATCATTAGAAATGCCTGACCGAGCAGAAAATCACCAACTAAAACGCTAGCTTGATTGCCCCATACCATGCGGGCGGCTGGTTTGCCTCGTCGCATTTCGCTTTCATCTACTACATCATCATGTAAAAGTGTGGCATTGTGCATAAATTCGACGGCGGCGGCGAAATAAACAGCGTTGGGCGCTGATTTGCTGAACATTTGTGCTGTTGCTATTGTTAACATTGGGCGCAAGCGTTTGCCCCCTGATTCTATTAAATAACGAGCTAATTTAGGCACGATTTCTACATGTGATTCCGCTCGAGATAGAATTAGTGAATTAACCTGATCCATACCATCTTTTGTTGCGGCTAATAGTTGCTCAAGTGCTGAGGCTGGTGTTTTTGTCTTTAGAGTTTGTGTCATCAATTATACCAATAAAGACCTTTGTTTATTTTTGTTTGGGCATTTGAGCCAATTAGTGATTATTATGAATGAAAAACACTAATTATAGAAGAGTTTTTATGTCACTAAACCAGATAAAAGCATTTGTAAAACCATTAGAGTCAAGTTGTGATAGATTTTTAGGCTCAAGATTAAATATTTTGCAACCAAAAAAAGGATTTCGAGCGGGAATAGATTCGGTTTTATTGGGTGCAAGCGTAAGCAATATAGAAAAAACAAGCGTAAGTAATATAAAAAAAAGCGTAAGCAATAATGAAGTTGAGGGTGAAAGAAAACTGCTTGATCTTGGTTCTGGCGTTGGGGTGGCTGGGCTGTGCGCGCTAAAATTTAATGAAACTCTTAGTGCGGTTTTGTTAGAAAAAAACATTGAGATGGTTTTATTGGCGCAAGAAAATATCAAGGCTAATGGGTTTGAAAACCGTGCTAAAGCTATTGAGCTTGATTTAACTTTAAGTGGAAAAGAGCGAGAGGCGGCTGGTTTGCAAGTTAATCATTTTGATTATGTAATTGCTAATCCACCCTTTTTTGATGTTGGTGCTGGCACTGTGGCTGATGGGCAGGGGCGGGCGAATGCTCGTGCTATGGCAAAAGAGGATTTGGGTAAATGGGTTAGGGTTGCCGCTAGTTGTGCTAAAGCAAAGGGAAGGGCGGTTTTTATTTTCCCTATTGTTGGCTTAGTAGATTTGTTAAATGAGTTTGAGGGGCGGTTTGGTGATATTGATATTTTACCGATTGTTTCGCGGCAGGGAGAAAATGCCTCTCGATTTTTGCTAAGGGGAGTGAAGGGATCGAACGCACCGTTAAAAATGCACTCGCCACTAATTTTACATGCGAAGAGCGGGCATGGATATTTGCCGCAGGTTGAGGAAATTTTGCGTGGAGAAAAACCTCTGCTCTGGTAATTATGACTGCTAATGCCTAGATAGTCCTAAATGATAGTTTCAAAATATTTTAAAAGGAAATAATAATGTATGAAGCCGAGCCAGATGAGAAGAAAAATTTGCTAACTAAGGTTAGTAGTTGGGTGGCTAATAAAATTGGGCAAGATGGAGTTATTATTCCCGTTGTTAGGTTGCATGGTGTGATAGCGCCTGATGAAAAACCTGGTCGTTTGAATATTGCTGGTGTTGCGCCTTTGCTTAAAAAGGCTTTTAAAATTAAAAAAGCTCCTGCGGTTGCAATTATTGTAAATTCTCCGGGTGGTTATCCTGTTCAATCTCGTTTGATTTCTAAGATGATTAGAGATTTGGCAAATGAGCATGAAAAAAAGGTTTTAGTTTTTATTGAAGATGTTGCCGCCTCTGGTGGTTATTTTATTGCGGTGGCGGGGGACGAGGTTTTTGCTGATCCCTCATCTATTGTTGGCTCAATCGGGGTTATTTCGGCTAGCTTTGGTTTTGAAGATGCGATTAAAAAAATTGGAGTGAAACGGCGTATTCATACAGCAGGGAAGAATAAATCTAGGCTTGATCCTTTTGTGCCCGAAAAGAAAGAAGATGTTGATCGCTTGAAAACTTTCCAGCTTGATATTCATCAGGTGTTTATTGACCATGTTAAGGCGCATCGTGGTGACAAGTTAAATGGCAAAGATGAGGAGCTGTTTACTGGTGAATGGTGGACTGGCGTTAGGGCGGTTGATTTTGGTTTGGTTGATGAATTGGCAGATATGCACTCGTTATTAAAAGAGAGATATGGCAAGGACGTTAATTTGAAAAAAATAGAAGCTAAAAAAGGTTTATTTCAAATACCGAATTTTGGTCTTTCAGCCAAAATTGATGGTGCTTTTATTGCAGATGGTGCGCTAAATGCAATTGAAGAGCGCTCCCTTTGGTCAAGGTTTGGGTTGTAGGGAAAATTATGCGATTTATAATTTATGCAATAATTTTTGCAGCTATTTATTATGGAGTTCGTAAAATCCTAAGAGATTGGCGCGCTAGATATGCTGAAATTGATAAGCAAACTCGCGAGCGCGATCTTAAAGAGCGCAACCAAAATGATGTGGTTGAGTTAAAGAAGGATAAAGACGGGGTTTTTCGCCCTGATGATGAGGGTAGAAAATAGTGATTAAGTTTTTTGTTGCTTGACCAAGAACAATGCTCAAACTAGGTTTGCGCTAAAATATTTCACTTAGTAAAATGAGCAATCTATGTCCAAAAACATTCCTAATTATCTTGATCCAAAAAAATCATTTCAGGGTCTTATTTTGATATTGCAAGATTTTTGGGCAAAGCATGGTTGTGTTATTTTGCAACCCTATGATTTGGAAATGGGGGCGGGGACTTTTCACCCAGCGACAACTTTAAGGGCGCTTGGGCCAAAGCCTTGGAATGCTGCTTATGTGCAGCCATGTCGGCGACCAACCGATGGGCGCTATGGTGAAAATCCAAACCGCTTGCAACATTATTATCAGTTTCAGGTTATTTTAAAGCCTTCTCCTAAGGATATTCAGGAATTATATTTGCAATCGCTTTATGCAATTGGCATTGATCCGAAAATTCATGATTTGCGCTTTGTTGAGGACGATTGGGAAAGCCCAACGCTTGGCGCATGGGGTTTGGGTTGGGAAGTTTGGTGTGATGGCATGGAGGTCAGCCAGTTTACTTATTTTCAGCAAGTTGCAGGGGTTGAGTGTAACCCTGTGGCTGGTGAATTGACCTATGGTTTAGAGCGTCTTGCAATGTATGTGCAGGGCGTTGAGAATGTTTATGATCTTAATTTCAATGGTTTAGAGGGTGATAAAAAAGTTACCTATGGTGATGTGTTTTTGCAAAATGAGCAAGAATTTTCAAAATATAATTTTGAGGCGGCAAATGTTGAAATGTTGTTTGCTCATTTTAATGATGCTGAAAAAGAGTGTAAATCGCTTTTGGAAAAGGGGCAGGAAGATGGGCGACATAGTTTAGCAGTTCCTGCTTATGAGCAGTGCGTAAAAGCCTCGCATTTGTTTAATTTACTTGATGCGCGCGGGGTTATTTCTGTTACTGAGAGGCAAAGTTATATTTTGCGCATAAGAGACCTTTCCAAAGCGTGTGGAGCGGCATGGCTACAAACAGAAAATGGTAGCGCTAGCTGAAA
>JALSJY010000250.1 GCA_026989045.1 Hyphomicrobiales bacterium
GCGTTGTTTTAGCGCTGGAGCAATAGTTGCGCATATTTCTAAATCACGCTTAGTGAGGTCAATAAATTCTGGCCGCCCACCTACATGCATATTTGAGCGAGATTCTCCCTCAGCTGGCACGCGGTTCAAGCCCGCTACAGGCTCACCATCAATTATGATGATGCGTTTATCGCCTTTTCTGACATCGGGAAGATATTTCTGCACCATAAACGGCTCAACAAAATTTTGCTCAAATAATTCAATCAAAGAAGAGAGATTTTGATCTCCAGCGCTAAGTAAAAACACCCCCGCACCACCATTACCATAAAGCGGCTTGATGATTATATCGCCGTGAGTTTTGCGAAACTTATAAATTTCTTGCCTGTCACGAGTTATCACAGTTGGTGGCATAAGGTGAGGAAAATCCATCACCAAAATCTTCTCAGGGGCGTTGCGCACATCAAAGGGCGGATTAACTACCAAGGTTTTTGGGTGAATGCGTTCTAAAAGATGAGTATAGGTGATATAATTCATATCAAAGGGTGGGTCTTGGCGCATGTGAATAACGTCAAAAGTTGAAAGGTCAACTCGTTTAGCCTCTCCAAGAATAAAATGCTCCCCCTTTGGCTTATCAAAAACCTCAACTGGAGCGACATTTGCGCTTAATATATCAACATTTAACGAGATAGTATCTGGCGTATAATGGCTTAGTTTATGGCCACGGCTTTGTGCCTCTAGCATTATAGCAAAACTAGAATCTCCATGTGGATCAATGGTTTTTATATGATCCATCTGCATGGCAATATTTAAAGGCATTTTTATTACTCCACAATATTAAAAGCATCAAAAGCCCCTATTAAATGACGCGGGAAAGAGTTTGGCGCAAGGAAAATTACATCAAAACGTAAATCATTGTCTGCCAGATGAGGATTATACATTAGATAATGGTTTGCGGCCTTGGTTATACGGCGTTGATTAACCGCTAACAAAGCACCGCCCTCCTGATTTTTATCTTTTCGGGTTTTCACCTCAACAAAGGCAATATTTGCACCCTTTTTTACAATTAAATCAATTTCGCCAAATGGGGTTTTGTAATTTTTGGCCAAAATAGAATATAATTTTAGGCGCAAAAATACAGCAGCAAAAAACTCACCCTTTTGGCCAAAACTTTCAGCCCTTTGTCTTTTTGATTTTAAGCGCTTCATCATAAACCTGTTTACGTTTAATCGAATATTTTGCGACCACTTCATCAACCGCCATGCGAAGAGGTAAATCTTGCAGGTTTTTTTCTAACTGTTTAATCCATTCACTCTCATCAATGATTATTTCATCAGCCCCTGCAACAATTATTACTGCCTCACCTTTTATTTGCTCATCCTTGGCTTTTTTTTTAGCTAATTGATGTTTTATTTCCTCTATAGAGCCATGCATGCTTCTTTCGAATTTTTTGGTCAATTCTAGAGCAATCACTATTTGGCGCTGATTGCCAAATATTGCCTGCATCGCAGTAATTGTTGCAAGCAGGCGACGGGGGGATTCATAAAAAACCATCGTTTCCTGCCAGTTTTTAAGTTTTTCTAAAGCATTTGATTTTGCACCTAATTTATTAGGCAAAAACCCTAAAAAGCTAAACCTATCGGTCGGCAAAGCGCTTATTGTCAATGCTGAGATGGTGGCCGAAGCGCCAGGGGCTGTAAAAATATTAAGGTCTGCATTTTTTACCGCTCTAACAAGAGGAAAACCCGGATCACTAATAAGCGGCGTGCCAGCATCTGATATTAGGGCAATAGATTGACCCTCTTTTAGGCGGTTTATTATCCCATCAATTTTTGAAATTTCATTATGCTGATGTAGCGAGATTTTTTTTGTCTTTATGCCATAGTGATTAAGCAATTTTGCGCTAGTTCGAGTATCCTCACAAAGAATTAAATCACAAGCGCTTAAAATTTCAAGCGCCCTAATAGTAATATCTTTAAGATTACCAATTGGAGTGGCAACAATATATAGGCCGCTTTGTAGGGCTGGAGCAGAAAATTCATGCCCAGAAAAATAATATTTAGCTTCACAAACCACAAAAAAACCTTTTGATTGAAATAATTATTAAATAAAGCTTTAAGCATTAAGCGCTGTTTTGTATAGATAGGTGAAATAGATTATCAAAAAGGGAATAGATATGGCATCTAAGAAATTAAAAAAATTTGCTGGCACTTTATCTTTTTCAAAAACATCTGCAAAAATTTTTATAGCCCTTGGTGCTATTTCACTAGTTTCTGCATGCTCAAATTTTTCTTTTGGCCCTGATATTGGCACTTCAAATATATCAAACTTCCCGCAGCAGAATTTTAATCAAGTTTTACCCAATGCTAGTGGTGAAATAATTGGCTCTGGTGAGGTTAGAGTTGCGCTTTTATTGCCACTATCAGGCAGTGCTGGCTTATCAAGTGTTGGAATATCTATGGCCAATGGCGCAAGGCTAGCAATGGATTTCATCAATAATAATCCATCAATTGCAAATAATATTACTTTAGTTATCAAAGACACTCAGGGTGATGTAAATATTGCATCAAATCTAGCAACACAGGCGGTGAATGAGGGGGCAAGTCTTATCCTTGGGCCATTAAAAGCACAAAATGTGATAGCTGCAGGAAATATTGCTAAAGCTGCAAATATTCCTCTAATTGGGTTTTCTAATAATTCTAGCGCTGCATCAAGTGGTGTTTATCTACTTAACCTATTGCCAAAATCAGAATTACGCCGCTCGCTTTCTTATGCCAGATCAAAAGGCTCTATTTCTTTTGTAGCGATTACCTCAACTAGTGCTTTTGGGCAAATTCAGCGCAATGCATTTAATGCTGCTAGTTTAGAATTAGGGCTTAATACAATTGGCTCTTATAGCTTTAGCAATGAGGACGAAGCGCGAAACGCTGTCGAAACCATTATTCCACTAATTCAAAGTGGACAGGTTGATACTATATTTCTTCCTGATCGTGCTACAGCGCCAAGTATTGCAATATTACTTGAAGCAGCAGGTATTGATCGCGCAAAATTACGTATTATCGGCTCAGCTGATTGGGAAAATGATTTAAATATCGCCCAAACACCATATTTATTGGGTGCTATTTTTCCTGCAATTGATGATGCTGGGCATTTGGCTTTAAGGCCACAATATAGTGCAAAATATGGCTCAAACCCACATCCATTTACAACCATTACTTATACTGCAACCCTATTAGCTAACTCATCAACTTTAGCAAAATCTACGCCACGTTATGATAGAGCAATATTAACTAGAGATTCTGGCTTTAAAGGTCGTGATGGATTATTTAGATTTCTTGTTAATGGACAAAGCGAATATGCTTTGATTATCAAATCTGTTGCCAATGGTGGATCAATAAGAGTTGATGGGCCAAGGTTGCCATAAATATGAAGATTATTACAAATAAAATTGATATAATAAGGATAGATAAAGCATGAGTAATTTTCCAAAAAACCTATTATCTGGTTATAGCGCCTTTAAAAATGGCCATTATGAAGATGAGCGCCAGCGCTATCTTGATCTGGCTATAAAGGGGCAAACTCCTGATGCTATGATTATTGCATGTTGTGATAGTCGGGCTGCACCTGAGACCATATTTGGCACAGGTCCGGGTGAATTATTTGTTGTGCGAAATGTTGCAAATCTTGTGCCGCCATTTGCTCCTAATGATGATGGGCAGCATGGCTCATCAGCGGCTTTAGAATTTGGTGTGCAGGCATTAAAAATTAAAAATATTATTGTTATGGGTCACGCTAGATGTGGTGGCATTCACACAGCTCTTAACCCGCTTGAGCAACCATTGGCTCAAGGTGATTTTATTGGTAAATGGCTTAGCATGTTAGGCCCTGCTACAGATGAGGCCAAGGCTAATGTTTCTTTAAGTGATGAAGAAAGATTGGTTGAACTTGAGCGTATTTCTGTTCGTAATTCGGTTTCAAACCTAAGAAGTTTTCCCTATGTTGCTGAAAAAGAAGCAAAGGGCGAACTTGCACTACATGGTGCATGGTTTGATATAAAATCAGGTGAATTATGGATCATGGATAGTGATAGCGGTAAATTTAAAAAAGTGGATTATTAACCTCTTTTAAATTTTAAAACCCCTATTGCTAGTCCAAGAATAACCAGCGCGCCGCCATATATTTCATATGTTGCGATTTTTTCACCAAGTAAGAGCCAACCAAATATCAACCCTGTGATTGGCACAAGTAAAGAAAATGGCGCAACGCTTGAAGTGGGATATTTAAGTAATAGCCATGACCAAATTGCTAAACCAAGCAGGGTTGCTGGATAGGCTGAAAAAATCAATATGCCAATCAACACATAATTAGGGCTGGTAAAAAAGTTAATTACTTCAGCGCTACCCTCAAATATATATGACATGCCAAACAGCGGAATTGCTGCAAAAACAGACCCCCAAACGGCTAAAGAAAGCGGGTTTATCTTGCCAACTAATTTCGTAATTATATTTGCAAAAGCCCATGAAACAGCGGCTAACATTGCCAAAACAAAGGGAAATAAATTAGCGCTTTCCCAGCGGAAATATCCAATAATTGCTATGCCAGCAAAGGCAATTAAAGCACCAACTATTTGAATTAAAAGCGGGCGCTCTTTAAGTATAAAAAATGCAATTATCATGGTGAAAAATGCCTGCACCTGCAAAATTAAAGAACCCAAACCTGCAGGCAGACCAACAAAAAGTGCCAAATTTAAATAAGCATAAAGCGCAAAGCCAAAGGCTAGGCCAAAAGCAATAATCAATAGCCATGGGGTTTTTCCATACTGATCTTTTGGGGGCTTAATAAAAACAGCTGGAAGAGCGGCTAATGAAAACCTTAAAGCTGCTGCTAAATATGGCGGCATCATATCAACAGTGATTTTTATCACCACAAAATTAAAGCCCCAGATTGCAACAACAAACAAAGCTAATAATATGTGGCGAATAGGCATTAGGAGATTTTTTTCATCAGGCCGCGGGCAATTAAAGTTTCAGCAATTTGAATTGTGTTAAGAGCTGCACCTTTGCGTAAATTATCGCTTACCACCCACATAGCAAGACCGTTTTCAACGCTATTATCTTCGCGAATACGACTTACAAAAGTGGCATCTTCACCCGCGCAATCTATTGGAGTGATATATCCACCGTCCTCACGTTTATCAATCACCATAATACCGGGGGCATTGCGCAAAATATCGCGCGCTTCATCTGCTAAAATTTCATTTTCAAATTCAATATTCACCGCCTCAGCGTGACCAATAAAAACTGGCACACGAACAGCCGTTGCACTTACTTTGATTTTTGGATCGAGCATTTTTTTAGTTTCGGCTAAAATTTTCCACTCTTCTTTAGTATAACCGTCTTCCATAAATATATCGATATGCGGAATTACATTAAAGGCTATTTGAGTTGGAAAAACACCTGGTGTAGGTTTGTCATTTACAAAAACACCTTTAGTTTGAGACCATAATTCGTCAATTGCTTGCTTGCCTCCACCAGAAACGGATTGATAGGTAGAAACAACAATACGCTTAATAGTTGCAGCATCATGTAAGGGCTTTAGCGCCACAACCAATTGTGCAGTAGAACAATTTGGATTAGCGATAATATTACGGCGATTTGTTTTTGCTACATATTCATCTAGAACATGAGCATTTACTTCAGGCACAATTAGCGGCACATCACTATCATATCGAAATGCACTGGAATTATCGATAACAATAATTCCCATTGCTCCTATTTTTGACCCCCATTTTTTTGCAATATCTGATCCAGCAGACATTAAACAAAAATCCACGCCAGAAAAATCAAAATTATCAAGCACCTGACATTTAAGAGTTTTATCACCAAAACTCACCTCACGCCCATTTGAGCGAGAAGAAGCAAGTGCAATTACTTCACTAGCTGGAAAATTGCGCTCGGCTAAAATATTGAGCATTTCAGCCCCTACATTTCCACTAGCGCCAACTACGGCAACTTTATAAGTCATCTATATGTCCTTAAAATAGGTAATGTTATAAATATTATTTCAAGCCGTCTTATAAAGAGGCTAATAATATTTGGCTAGCTAAAATTTATAACCAAATTTTACTCCAAGATTGGATAGACCCATATTTGGCGAAGCAAGATTTGCATTTGAAGCATGTTCTGCAAAGACAATAATATTCATATTATCGCTGAAATTATAACCAATTCCTGCTGCTTCATAAAATAAAACACGCGAACCAAGCTTGCGGGCAGGCTCAACAACTCCATCAAGCGCACCATTATGAATAGCACCGCCTAGCGTGCCTTCCACAAAAACCCCTGTATCAAAAATCTGCGCCTGCCAAGTTAAGCCAAGGTGAATTTCGCTCTCACGGCCTTGTGTATTTATTGTTGTGCCAAGGTTGATTTTTGGCGAGCCAATCCACTTAAAAACAACAATTTGTGGTGAGAAAAACAGCATCTCAAAACTAACATCTTCTAGTCTTGTTAGGTTTAATATCTCGCCATTTGGGCCAGGGCGATCAACCGAATGCGCCATAATGCCAGCGCGAATTTCAGAGATACCAAAGCCATTATTAAAACCATTGCTATATTCTTGTGCATAGGCAGAATGAATGCTGGCACTTAACAGCCCAGCAGTTAAAAGCATCAAAAGTTTTGAGTTTTTTAATTTCATTTTAAATTTCTGTTTTATCTTTTATTTTAGATAAAATAGCTCTTTATAAATGCTCACGTCAAGCGCACTTATATTTGCTAAAAATAAGGTTGATATTCTCATCTGTCTTTGCAAGGAGGCATCACCGACAAGACAATCCAGAGATGAAAATCAATGATTTAAAACAAAGTTGTTTTTCATCTAAGCTTTGCAATAATTGCATCGCCCATTTCTTGTGTATTTACCAACTTACAGCCTTCTTGCATAATATCGCCAGAGCGCAAGCCATCACTTAAAACACTTGCAATTGCCACCTCAACTTCATCTGCCAATTCAATCATATTAAATGAATAACGCAAAGCCATTGCAAAAGAGGCAATCATTGCTATTGGGTTGGCAATATTTTGCCCTGCAATATCGGGAGCTGAGCCATGCACTGGCTCATACATTGCCTTGCGCTTGCCGGTTAACTCATCTGGTGCGCCAAGTGAAGCCGAGGGCAGCATGCCAAGCGAGCCAGTAAGCATGGCAGCAGTATCTGAAAGAATATCACCAAATAGATTATCAGTTACAATCACGTCAAATTGCTTTGGATTGCGCACCAGCTGCATAGCGCAATTATCAGCGAGAATATGATTAAACTCAACCTCGCTATATTCTTTTGCCACATCACGCACCACTTCGTCCCAAAGCACACCAGAAATCATCACATTTTTTTTATCAGCAGAATGAATTTTTTTGCCTCGAGTTAGCGCCATTTCAAAAGCTACACGGGCAATTCTATCTATTTCATAAGTTTCATAAATTTGCGTATCAATCGCTCGTTTTTGATTTTTGCCATGTTCATTATCGCCAAGTTCTGTAATGGTTTTTGGCTCACCAAAATAAACACCGCCCGTA
>JALSJY010000251.1 GCA_026989045.1 Hyphomicrobiales bacterium
ACCTGACATTAGTGCTATTACAGGCGATCTAGTCAATCTATCACTTGATGCAGAATTTGAACAAGCAAAAGGTTGGTTGCAAAATTTTGCACCGCCAGAAAAAGCCTGCGTTATTCCAGGAAATCATGATGCTTATTTAAAAGATTCAATAGAAAAATTCAAATTCTATATGGCTGATTATGCCAAGGGTGAAATGATTGATGCACAGCCTTTCCCATTTGTTAGACGAGTGAAGCATGTTGCTCTTATTGCCTGCTCCTCTAGCGTGCCGACTGCGCCCTTTATGGCCTATGGGAAGTTTGATAATGAACAAGCAAATCGACTTGCCAAGAGCTTAGATGTTTTAGGCAAGGCTGGTTATTTTAGAATTGTGTTAATCCACCACCCAGTAGTTGGCAAAGCTGCAAATGGCTTTAGAAAAGGATTGCATGATGCGGATTTATTTTGTGATGTGATTGCAAATCATGGCGCTGAATTAGTGCTGCATGGACATACCCATAAATCATCTATCAATGCAATTAGCGGGGTAAAAAACGGTGGGACAAATGGCGAAACACCTGTGATTGGTGTTGCTGCGGCATCAGCTAATGCAGGTCATGGAGATGATCCAGCGCGTTATAACTTATTTAACATAAAGCGCATTGGTAAAAAATGGTCATGCAATATGTGTGAATATGGCTATCAGCGCATTGGCAATGAAATTACACAAAGATTAAAAATGCGCATTTACTGATGATGAGTTTTAGTGACAAATAGCAAGATGAGCGCAAAACGATTCTTAATTGGCAAACCAATATTAAAAATAAATCCTTTAAGGATAGAATTTCCCTATTCTCTTGACGATTTGAATTTTGTTGAAACTATTGAATTCTCAGATGGTTATGATAAGAAAATTCTAACCAGCTCTACATTTTTGCACCTAGTTGATATAACCGCCTGTGTTTTGGGGGTTAGCTATTATAAATTGCTCGCTCCATTTGAAATTGTTGCACCTGAGATTGGCTTAAGCCAACAGGAAAATGATTTTATTCTTGATGTATATGAAAATGGTTTGGGAGAGTTTTTTGCTCGCAATAATTTAAAGCGTTTTGGTAAAATCACATTTACAAGCACCAAACATGACGAGATAAAAACAACAAAGCCAGATTTGCAAAATCGCATCTTATTACCAATTGGGGGCGGCAAAGATTCGCTTGTTTCAGTGCAGTTGCTAGAAAAAGCAGAATTGGATTTTACTCCATTTGCAGTAAATCCTAAAGGGCCAATCATTTCCTCAGTTAAAAAAATCAACCGAGAGCCGCTTTATGTAAAACGCATGCTTGATCCTGAAATGATAAGATTAAGCAGGCAAGAAAATTATTATAATGGGCATGTTCCATCAACCGCTATTAACTCAATGATTGCTTCACTTGTAGCAATGTTATTCTCTTATAACTCCATTGCACTTTCTAACGAGAGATCGGCAAGTGAGGGCAATGTTGAATTTGATGGCAGGTTGGCAAATCATCAATATTCAAAATCAATAGAATTTGAAAAAAATATAGCTAGTGTTTTGAGCAAAGCAACATCTGGCGCATTGCAATATTTCTCACTCCTTAGGCCTTTTTCTGAGGTGCAGATTGCCAATATATTTGCACGCGAAAGCCGCTTTGATAAAGCCTTTTCAAGCTGCAATCAAAATTTTAAACTAAGCGGACATGATGGTAGTTTATGGTGTTGTAACTGCCCCAAATGTCATTTTGTATTTTTGATTCTAGCGATAAATTTTGATAAAACTCGTCTAATAAGTATTTTTGGGCAAAATCTTTTGAACAATGCAAATCATGAAAATGCTTATAGAGAATTAACTGGCCTTAGTGGGCATAAACCATGGGAATGTGTTGGTGAAATTTTGGAGGCTGGAGCAAGCCTTTATACTTTAAGCCAGAATAAAGATTGGCAAGAAAGCGTGATTGTTGCAAAACTAAAAGATGATTTAGTTGATTTTTATGGCATAGATAAACTAAAAACGGCTATGAATGATTTAATGCAAATAAGTTCCAACCATCTTATTCCTGATGATATTTATAAAAAGGTAATGGCACATGCCCTCTGATATGACGAGTTTTGATAATGGGATTTTGCTTTATGGTGCAGGCAAAGAAGCCCACTCAACCCGATCTTTTTTAAAAAAACAATTTCCTGATATAAAAATTTATGTCACTGCAGACAGTGGCAATATCGACATTAAAGATGCAGAAACCATCTCTCCAGCCGACTTGCCACAAGCAATAAAAGAAAAACGCTTTAGCACAATTATTAAAAGCCCTGGTGTTTCGCGCTATAGACCAATATTTTTAATGGCACGAGAAGCTGGAATAGATGTTTCTTCAAATCTCAACTTATGGGCGGCAAACTATCGTAACAATTGCACAGTCATTGCTATCTCTGGCACAAAGGGTAAATCTACCTGTGCGACCTTGCTTTATCTAATGCTTAAAGCTGCTGACAAAGACGTTGGCTTGGCTGGAAATGTTGGCGTTGCACCACTTGAAATTGCCGATAAACATAAATTTGTGGTGTTTGAATTATCATCTTATCAAACAGCGGATATGGCTTTTGCACCAGATTTTGCCGCCATCACTAATCTCTCGCCAGAGCATACAGATTGGCACCGAGATTTAGCACATTATTACGCCGACAAACTTAACCTGATTGATAGGGATAAAGATTTTCTGCTAGCACTTGGGATAAATGCACAAAGCAATGAATTAGTGCTAAAAGCTGTTAGGGATAAGAAAAGAATTTTGCCTGAACTTGATGAAGATTTCGCCGAGCAGTTAAAATCTGTTGCTAAAAACTCCAAACTTAAGGGAGAGCATAATCTTGATAATGCAATTGTTGCGGCAAAATTAGCCTTAGCAGCCGGTGCTGATGAGAATGCAGTTTTGAAGGGGATAAAAGACTTTGTGCCATTGCCACATAGGCTTGAAGAACATGAAATTGACGGGTTTTTATTTGTTGATGATAGTATTTCAACTACTCCTGAGGCAACAATGGCGGCAATGAATTCTTATAGTGATAAACGAATTGCTTTGATTGCAGGGGGGCATGAGCGCCAGCAAAATTATTCAACATTGGCAGAAAAATTGGCCAATAGTTCGGTTGAAATTTTGATTTGCCTACCCGTAACTGGTGATAGGTTAGCTACTGCCACCTATGCATCTGCCCCCAAAATTGAAGTGTTAGAGGCAGAAGATTTACAGACTGCTATGCAGGCTCTTTCTTCTAGGCGTGCGCGTTTTGATGTAATAATTCTCTCCCCTGGTGCACCAAGTTATAATCAATTTAGAAATTTTGAAGAGCGTGGGGATAAATTTATCTCCCTAGCAAAAGAATTATTTAGCAAATGAAATGGCTTGAATTAAAAATCATTCCACCGCTTGTAACCCTAATTGTTGGTTTGTTAATGTGGGTAGTTGCACAATTTACCCCAAAAATATCTATTCTATTAAAATATAATATTCTATTGGCCGTAATTTTTGTTATTTTAGGGCTATTGCTAATGTTTATTAGTGCATATTTTATGTTTAAAAGAAAAACCACTATTAACCCAATGAAGCCGCAAAATGCTTCTTCCTTAGTTACTAACGGGCTTTTTGCATTCTCACGCAACCCGATATATGTAGCCGATGGCTTGATTTTGCTAGGTTGGGGATTATTCCTCTCAAACCTATTTTCAATAGCACTAATCGCTTTATTTGTCCTTTATATGAACAAGTTTCAAATCACACCCGAAGAGCGCAACCTTGAAGAAATTTTTGGTGACGAATATTTGGCTTATAAAGCAAAAGTTCGACGCTGGGTTTAGCAAACTATTTCACTTCTTCCAACTCAATCAAAACACCATCAAAATCTTTCGGGTGCAAAAATATTACTGGTAATCCATGCGCGCCGATTTTTGGTTTGCCATCACCAAGCACCCTTGCGCCTTGCGCTTTTAGGGAAGCAATCGAGGCCGCAATATCTTTCACTTCAAAACAAATATGATGAGTTGCACCGTTGGGATTATTTTCTAAAAATTTGGCAATCGGTGAATTACCCCCCAATGGATAAAGCAATTCAACTTTTGTGTTGTCCAATTCAACAAAAACTACTGTTACGCCATGCTCTGGCAAATCTTGCGGCGCAGAAACTTTCGCCCCTAATAGATCACGATATTTAGCCACTGCCGCTTTAAGATTAGGCACTGCGATTGCCACATGATTTAGCTTGCCAATCATCTCGACCTCACCCTCATTTGAGCCTCACCCTGAGCAAATGCGAAGGGTCTAAGATTCTTCGGTCTTACTTCAGAATGACAAAGCATCATTTATTCACCAATCTTTTTTCAATCCGATTTAACACCGAAAATGCCGCTTCAATTACATTCGTTCCAGGGCCAAAAATTTCGCTCACCCCTGCATCAAACAAGAATTGATAATCATCGGCAGGAATAACTCCTCCAAGAATAACTGGTATATTTTCAAGCCCATGTTGCTTCATTATATCAATCAACTCAGGCACTAAAATATTATGTCCTGCGGTAAGTGAAGAAACTCCAACTGCATCAACGCCCATTTCTTTAGCATGGTTTGCAACTTCAAATGCTGTTTCAAATAAAGCACCAAAATGCACAATAAAGCCCATATCGGCAAAGGCAGTGGCAATTATTTTTGCGCCTCTATCATGCCCATCCTGCCCCATTTTTGCGATGAAGATTGAGGGCTTTTTTCCTCGTTGTTTTTCAAATTCATCGATGCGCTTTTCTAGTGCAATATACTCAGGGTCATCTTTATATTGCGCATCATAAACTCCAGAAATCACTTCTGGTTTGGCGTTAAAACGTGCAAATATATCTTCCATTGCTAATGAAATTTCTCCTAAAGTTGCTCTTGCTCTTGCTGCTAAAATTGCTGCACTTAACAAATTACCTTCATTCATTGCCGCACACTCTTTAAGTGCTGACAATGTATCATCAACTTGCTCTTGATTGCGAGATTTTTTAATCCTCTTTAATTTAGCAATTTGGCCTTTCCGCACTTTTTCATTATCGATTTTCCGGGTTATCAGTTCCTCTTCCTCTTCAAGTCGAAAGCGATTTACCCCAACAATTACATCTTCGCCTTTATCTACTTTAGTTTGGCGAAGCGCTGCCGCCTCTTCAATATTGCGTTTTGGTGACCCTTCACTAACCGCCTTTGTCATACCGCCTTGTTGTTCAACTTGCTCAATAATTTTCCCCGCTTGAGCGATAAGTTGCTGTGTCAAAGCCTCAACATAATAAGAGCCAGCGAGCGGATCTACCACATCAGTAACCCCTGTTTCATGCTGCATAATCAGTTGCGTGTTGCGTGCAATACGAGAAGAAAAATCAGTGGGTAAAGCTATCGCTTCATCAAAGCTATTTGTGTGTAGACTTTGCGTGCCACCAAGCACCGCCGACATTGCCTCAAACGCTGTACGCACAATATTATTATAGGGGTCTTGCTCGGTTAGTGATACGCCAGAAGTCTGGCAATGGGTGCGTAACATTTTTGATTTTGGGTTTTTCGCGCCCAAATCAGACATGATATTTGCCCATAAAAACCGTGCCGCTCGCAGTTTAGCAATTTCAACGAAAAAATTCATTCCAATGCCAAAAAAGAAACTTAGGCGAGGGGCAAAAGCATCAATATCTAAACCTTTTTTTTGCGCCGTGCGGACATATTCCATTCCGTCTGCAAGCGTATAAGCAAGTTCCTGCACCGCACTCGCCCCTGCCTCGTGCATGTGATAGCCAGAAATTGAAACCGAATTAAATTTGGGCATATATTCTGCCGTATAGGCAATAATATCGCCAACAATTCTCATTGAAGGTTCGGGCGGATAAATATAAGTATTACGAACCATAAACTCTTTTAAAATATCATTTTGAATAGTGCCTGAGAGCTGTTCTGGCTTCACTCCTTGCTCTTGTGCTGCAACAATAAACATCGCTAAAGTTGGAATAACTGCCCCGTTCATTGTCATAGAAACAGACATTTCATCAAGCGGGATATTGGCAAATAATTCCTTCATATCCTCAACACTATCAATCGCAACACCAGCCTTGCCAACATCACCTTTTACCCGAGCATGATCGCTATCATAACCCCTGTGCGTTGCTAGATCAAAAGCAATGGAAAGCCCTTTTTGCCCAGCTTCTAGCCCTTTACGATAAAAAATATTGCTCTCTTTAGCAGTTGAAAAACCTGCATATTGGCGAATTGTCCAAGGGCGATTGGCATACATGCTTGCCCTGATACCACGAGTATACGGCTCAACTCCGGGCATTTCGGCTTTGGCGCTTTTTGCTACATCTTTAGCAAAATAAGCAGGGCGAATATTTAACTCGCCATAGTTTTTTTCTAAATCCTCAACTGATTTATTACGCAATTCTTTGCTGGCGAGTTCTGCCCATTTTTTATAAGTCGCTGGTTTAATTTTTTTCATTTTGACCCCAACTAATCATATCGCCTCAAACTCCATAATCACCTCATCAACCGCCAAAACAGCACCGACCTCTATGTGAAGAGTTTTTACCTTGGCACGTTTTGTTGCAAAAAGCACATTTTCCATTTTCATTGCTTCAACAATTGCCAATGCTTGCCCTGCTTCAACAATATCGCCAATTTCAACATCAAGCCGAGCTATCTGCCCTGGCATTGGGCAAAGTAAATATTTACTCATGTCGGGGGCAATTTTTTCTGGCATTAAATGCATGAGCTTTGCAATTTTTGGCGAAAGCATTTTAATATTTACATCAGCGCCGCAATATTGAATTTGAACACCAGAGGTATTTTGTTTTACTTTTAATATTGGTCGTTCATCATCGCTCCAAATAATCGTCGCCAGACTTGCGCCAAAATGCCAGACGAAACCTTGTGCAAAATATTGCTGCTCGCCAATGTTTAACTGCCAACCATTTTCATCAAAACTCACCTTTGTGAGGGTTTCCTCACCATCAAGAAATGCCACCCATTCCCCTATGCTATCTGCAATCCGCCCTGCCCTATCATCACTCATATATTGCATCATGGCGGCAGCAGCGATTACGTCTCGCTTTTGCTTTTTAGTTAGCACCGCACCACTAAATCCATCGGGAAATTCATCTTCAATATAAGCGGTATTTATATCTCCCTTTATAAATCTTTCCTGCCCCATTATGGTCTGTAAAAACGCAATATTATGCTCCACCCCATCAATCTCAAATTCGCTTAATGCAACACTCATTGCTTCTATTGCCGCTTGGCGAGTTGGTGACCAAGTGCAGAGCTTGGCAATCATTGGATCATAAAAAGTAGAAATTTCACCGCCATCATATACGCCAGTATCATTGCGAACTATTAGGTTTTTTTCT
>JALSJY010000252.1 GCA_026989045.1 Hyphomicrobiales bacterium
ATTTGAATTTTTCTATTGAATCTTTTAAATAAGCATCATGATTTCCTGGAATAACGCAGGCTTTTTCTGGCGGTGCAAAATTTTGCAACCAACCTTTTGCTTGTTCAAATTCTGCATCAAGTGATAAGTTGACTAGATCGCCTGTAATAGCACTAATGTCAGGTTTTTGAGTTTTCAAATGTGCAATCAATTGCTCAAGCGTATCAGATTGCATGTGTTTTGCGCGCTTTAATTTCCAATTTATAAAGCCAGTGATGCGTTTGGATAGCAAATCCTGCCCACGCACAGGCGGTAGTGGGCTTAAATGAATGTCTGAAAGATGAGCAATTTTTACCATGAGTGATGTAATGACACAAACATAAGAGCAAAAAAATGGCTAAAACCAAAATTTAGGGAATTTTATTATATAGACTTAATCAAATCTTGCGTGTAATTAAAACATTCAAATTTAATTTTAGGATAAATCATGAGCATGGTATTTCAAAGCGTTCGACAAAGCCGATAATTATATCGCTTAACCCTTTTCTGCCTTTTAATTATCGGATTTAACCTCATGACAAATATTCCTAACCAGTCTTCTGACTTGCCTAATAACTCGCCTAACAGCAAAAACAAGCCCTCTATTAGCATTTTACCTGCCAAACCATCTGATTCACAATGGATTGAACAATCACACGCAAGAGTGTTTGGTCCTGGCCGTTTTGCCCGTGCTGCTTTTAGAGTGCGTGAGAATATTCCCATTGATCCAAGTTTAAGTTTGATTGCCAAAATAGATGGGCAAAAAGTTGCCAGTGTAATTATGACCCCAATATCCCTTTGTGGAGTAAATGGCTATTTGCTTGGCCCGCTTGCAACAGAAATAAAATCTCGTGGAATGGGAGTAGGCGGCTTATTAGTAAAGCAGGCTTGTGCTAATGTGATGAAAACTGGGCAAGCAAAATTTGTGCTTTTAGTTGGCGATCTCTCTTATTATGGGGCGCATGGATTTGAAAGAGCCACATTAAACGCAATTAGTTTTCCTGCACCACTCGACCAAAGTCGAATTTTAATCCATTGTGATGATAAGTCATTACTAAAAAGCCTTAATGGGTTAATTAAACCATGGATAAAAACTTAGAAAAAATAAGAAGCCGTCTATTAAGTGAGCCGCAAGATATTAAAAATATCTCGCGTCTTGTGCCTGACCTATATCCTGCAAAACCAAGCACAAAACCTCCCGTTGCGGCAGCTGTGCTTATTGCGTTGGTGCGCCATGATGATGGTTATAAAATTTTATACACAAAACGCTCAAATGATTTACGTGCTCATTCAGGGCAGATTGCTTTTCCGGGAGGCAAGATTGATGCAAGTGATAAAGATGCAGCCAGTGCTGCGGTGCGTGAAGCAAGTGAAGAAGTGGCAATGAGGCCGCAAGAAGTAGATGTGCTTGGTTATTTGCCAACCATGTTTACTGGCACAAATTATCTTATAACACCCGTGGTTGGCGTGGTTACGCCTAGTCAGCCATTTGTTGCAAATCCAGATGAGGTTGACGAGGTTTTTCAAGTTCCACTTTCTTTTTTATCGCAAGATAAAGTCTATCAATCTATCAAAGTCTGGCATGCTAATAAGCATCAGCCTACTTGGAAAATTGATTATTATGGCAAAGTGATTTGGGGGATTACTGCAAATCTAACTAGATCGCTTAAAGATATGGCCTTGCGTGATGGTGAAGATTGATGAGTAAAACAAAACAACAAAAAATTGATACACCTTGGTTGCATGATGAAGCAGTGCAGAAAATATTCGCCATATTAGATGGAAAAAACTATCGCACCAAAGCCGTTGGTGGAATTGTGCGTGATAGTATAATGGGCAGGCTTGGAAATAAAAATGATGTGGATTTCGCCACCGAATTAGAACCAGATGAAGTCATTGAGCGAGCAGAAAAGGCTGGTGTTAAACATTACCCCACGGGCATAGAGCATGGCACTGTTACTTTGGCGGTTCACGATAATATGTTTGAAATAACCAGCCTGCGTCAAGATGTAGATACAGATGGCCGCCATGCTATTGTGCGCTTTGGCAAAGATTGGCTGGCTGATGCCAAAAGGCGGGATTTTACCATCAATGCGCTTTATATTGGCTATGATGGAAGTCTGTTTGATCCGCTTGGCGAAGGGCTTGATGATTGCAAAAATAATCTTGTTAGATTTATCGGCAATGCAGATGCACGCATTAAAGAAGATAAATTACGCATTTATAGATTTTTTAGATTTAGTGCCAGCCATGGCAATAATAAGTTAGATAAACACGGCCTTATGGCATGTGAAAAATTTGCCAATGATTTAAGCGAAGTATCGCATGAGCGTATTGGCGCTGAAATGATGAAAATATTAGCGCTAAAATCTATCATAGTGAGTTTTAGCGCCATGATGAGTGCGGGCATTTTCTATTATAATGAGAATATTATTGCGGATTTTGAGCGTTATGAAGCCATTGCTACTAATGCAAATGCAAATGCAAATGAAAGACTGGCGATTATTTTTGCGCATATGCAGGCAAAACAATTGCAAAAAGACTGGCGGCTTTCCAATGCGCAGGTCAAAAAATCTCGAACCATTTTAAAACTAGCAAATCTGATGAAAGAGAAAAAAATATATGAGGTAGCTTATGCTCTTTCAAAGGAAAAACAAAACTTTGCTCAATCTATCACCAATGTTGCAATCGTTAACGTGGCGGGGGCTGTTTTTAACTGGAGGCATGAGAAATGTGAAAAATTGCTAAAAAACTTACAAGCAATTCATGCCCCCTCATTTCCAATTGCTGGCAAGGATTTACTAGCATTAGGATTTGCACCAGGTTTTACGCTTGGTGATAATCTTGCAAAGCTTGAAAAAAGTTGGATAAAAAGCAAGTTTAAACTAACTAAAGCGCAACTGCTTGCCAAAGTAAAAACCTTAACTTAAATCATTAAATTCACCAAGTTGACGCTTTGCTTCGCCTAGCACTAAAGCCGCAGAAACAGCAATATTTAGCGAGCGCATTTGCCCATTCATTGGAATGCGTAATTTAACATCGGCGCATTCAGCTACCCCTGTTGGAACTCCTGCGCTTTCGCGCCCCATCATTAAAATATCATTTGAGCTAAATTGATTCTGATAAATTGAACTAGTGGTTTTGGTTGTAAGCAGAACAAGGCGCTTTTCATTATCTTTGCGCCAGTTTTCAAACGCTTCAAAACTAATATGTTCTTTAATGTTCGAAAAATCGATATAGTCCATACCATAGCGTCTAAGGTTTTTTTGCGAAAAGGCAAAGCCAGTAGGGTGAATAATGTGTAATTTGCTATTTAAGCAAGCTGCCAGTCTAATTATTGTGCCAGTATTTTGTGGAATATCAGGCTGATATAGTGCGAGTGATAGGCTCATTTTTAAAATTCCAAATATTTTTAATAGCTTTTATCTATTTTTAAGTGAGAAAAGTTAGTTTTTATTGATGACGTATAAATCACCACTAGACAAGCGCTCTATATGGTGCAAAAAGAACTGTGATTACGCATGAATAAAATTCTATATATGCGAGTTTCTTTAGTGTGGAATATTCTGCACTAGTTTTTTAAAACAATAATTGCAACGAGGATAACGACCTTGGCTACTGAAATAAAAGAAGAACCAACTAGGCGGGATTTTTTATACGTCACAACCGGTGCATTTGCTGCAGTCGGTGGGGCGGCCGCTGTTTGGCCACTAATCGATCAGATGAATCCAGATGCTAGTGTTAAAGCATTAGCCTCAATAGAAGCAGATATTTCTGCAATTGAAGTTGGGCAATCGGTAACATTTAAATGGCGAGGAAAGCCAGTTTTTGTTCGTCATCGCACGGCAAGTGAAATTGAAGAGGCAAATGCTGTTCCGCTTGAGGATTTAAGAGATCCAGCTACAGATGCAGAGCGTGTCCTTGCAGGTCATGAAGAATGGCTGGTTATGGTTGGTCTTTGCACTCACCTTGGATGTGTTCCTTTGGGGCAGAAACCAGGTGAAGAAAAAGGCGAATATAATGGTTGGTTCTGCCCATGTCATGGTTCTCACTATGATAGTGCAGGACGTATTCGCAAAGGGCCGGCACCAAAAAATCTTGTGCTGCCACCATTTGAATTTTTGAGCGATACGCTCATCAAGATCGGCTAAGGGAGAATATTCAATGGCTGGAAATTCTAGTTATAATCCTACTAATAAAGTAGAAAAATGGTTTGATGAGCGCCTACCGCTTCTCAGATTTTCAAAAGAACATTTGATGGATTTTCCATCGCCAAAAAACATCAATTATTGGTGGACTTTTGGCGCGGTTTTAGCAGTAATGCTGGTTGTGCAAATAATTACAGGCATTATTTTAGCAATGCATTACACGCCAAATATTGCGCTAGCGTTTGATTCGGTGGAGCATATCCGCCGCAACGTAAATTATGGCCGTATTATTCAAGGCACTCACGCAGTGGGAGCTTCAATGTTCTTCTTTGCGGTTTATATTCATATGTTCCGTGGTCTTTATTATGGTTCATATAAAGCGCCGCGCGAGATATTGTGGATTTTAGGCGTAGTCATCTTCTTGCTTATGATGGCAACTGCTTTCATGGGCTATGTTCTTCCTTGGGGTCAAATGAGCTTTTGGGGTGCGACGGTTATCACAAATTTATTCACTGCAATCCCTGTTGTTGGAGAGCCAATCCTTTCTCTTCTTATCGGCGGCTTTGTGGTAGATAATCCAACGCTAAATCGTTTCTTCTCATTACATTATCTGCTTCCATTCATAATTGCGGCGGTTGTTGCACTTCATATTTGGGCATTGCATGTTCCTGGAAACGGTAACCCAACGGGCGTTGAAGTTAAATCTAGTGCAGATACGCTTCCATTTCACCCATATTTCACTATGAAAGATTTATTTGTGGTTGTGGTTTTCTTCATTCCATTTGCTTGGTTTGTATTTTTTGCACCAGATATTTTGGGTCATGCAGACAATTATATAGAAGCAAATCCATTTGTTACCCCTGCGCATATTGTTCCTGAATGGTATTTACTGCCATTCTATGCAATGCTTCGTGCTATTGATTTTGATGTTTTCTTCATCTCGGCTAAACTTGGCGGCGTGATTATTATGTTCGGATCAATCATAATTCTAATGGTTATTCCATGGCTTGATGGATCAAAAGTTCGCTCTGGCTCTTTTAGACCAATGTTCAAACCATTCTATTGGTTGTTTGTTGTAAACTTCATGATGCTAATGTATTTAGGCGCACAACCTGCGGAGGGGATTTATGTTATTCTTTCAAAAGTTGGCACTGCCTATTATTTTGGTTATTTCTTATTAGTTTTACCAATATTAGCTCGCATTGAGACCCCTAAACCCTTACCAAGCAGTATTTCACAAGCTGTTTTGGATAAGAATAAATAACTCGCAAAAGGAGAAAAAAAATGAATATGAAGAAAAACATTTTTGCTATTTTTGCAGTTATAGCGATGTTAATTTCAACAGCCCCAGCAATGGCCGCGGCTGTAACAGGCAAACCTGCTGAGCTACAAAAATGGAGCTTTGCAGGAGTGTTCGGCACTTATGATACAAATCAGTTGCAACGCGGATTTCAGGTGTTTTATGAAGTTTGTTCGTCTTGCCACGGCGCTAAGCAAATTTCATTTCGTAATTTTGCTGAGCCAGGTGGGCCAGAATTTTCAAAAGAGCAGGTTAAAGCGCTTGCGGCTGAATATACAATCATCGATCCAGAACTTGAAGAGGGGGAGCGCACTGCTACTCCAGCAGATCGCTGGCCTTCACCTTTTGCTACTGAATTAGAGGCTCGTGATGCTAATAATGGCGCTCTTCCTCCTGATTTTTCAGTTTTGGCAAAGGCTCGTAATCTTGCTAAAAAATTCCCTATGAATTTTTATGATATGGCAACCGCTTATCAAGAAGGTGGCGCAGATTATATTTATAATTTCTTGGTCAACTATGAAGACGCTCCGCATGGAGTAGAAATTGGTGACGGTCAATCATACAATGCTTTTCTTGGCACTGGGATTTCTATGATGTCTCCACTAATGGACGAGTTAGTGGAATATGATGGCACTGATGTTCCTTTAACTGTTGAGCAATATGCAAAAGACGTTTCAGCATTCATGTATTGGATGTCTGATCCTCACCTTGTGCAGCGCAAGACAATTGGTTTTAATGTATTGATATTCTTATCTGTGCTGGCTTTGCTAATGTATCTAGTGAAGCGTAAGATATGGGCAGGTGTTAAACATTAAATTCTGCAATATTGCAGAGCGAATAATTAAAAGGCTCTTTTTTAAGAGCCTTTTTTATTGAAAAATTTATAAGGTAGAATAATGAGCATTGATTTAAAATCTTTAGTCCGGACAATTCCTGATTATCCGCAAAAGGGAATTATGTTTAGAGATATTACTACTTTGATTGAACACCCCGCAGGGTTTCGTCAATCTATTGAAGAAATGGCGGCAAAATATAGCGGGCAGAGTATAACTCATGTTGCGGGCATTGAGGCACGAGGTTTTATTTTTGGCGCAGGCATTGCTATTGCGCTTGGGGTTGGCTTCATTCCCGTTCGTAAAGCTGGCAAATTACCAGGTGAAACAATTGGCCAAAATTATGCTCTTGAATATGGCGTTGATACAGTTGAAATTCATACCGGTGTTGTTAAAGAGGGTGACAATATTCTGCTAGTTGATGACCTTATTGCAACTGGCGGAACAGCATTAGCAACTCTGAACCTGCTACGCCGAACGGGAGCAACAGTAGAACATGCTGTATTTGTTGTTGATTTGCCCGAAATTGGTGGAGCTGGAAAATTACGTGCAAAAAATGTGCAGGTAGATTCTCTAATGAGTTTTGAAGGTCATTAGTTTGATTGTTTCTTAGCATTATTTGGACATAATTATCATGCACATCAATTAAGCTCAGCATAGCTAGGCGTTTTGTTTAATAGTTAGCCCTTAGGAGGGGAAAGTGAATATCAATAAGTCTATTAAAATAGCTAAAGCGGTTGCATTGGCTTGTGTTTTTTCTTTTACTGCAACTTTTGCAAGCGCAAATGAAATTTTGGGTGAATGGAAAACTGAAGCAGGTGATCTTGCTATTGTTTCTGAGTGCGAAAGTTCATTTTGTATAAATATGGAAACTGGAAAATTTGCAGGAAAATTACTAGCAAGATTTGCTATAGATGAAGAGGGTTATAGCGGAATAGTTTATAATCCAGCAGGTGATAATGAATTCTCTGGCACTGCAAGCATTAGTG